>JAYSCE010000046.1:9309-14003 GCA_041915035.1 Xanthobacter sp. | reverse complement strand
GGGGCGTGATCCCCGCCGGCGGTCAACCGGCGCGCGCCGCGGCCACGCATTGCGCGATGCCGTCCGCATAGGGCGTCTTCGCGATAGGGCCGATGGCCCGTTCGAGGGCGCTGCCGTCGAAAATGACCGGCGTGGTCATCAGATAGTGCATCTCGACCAGCTCGCGCATGACCGGATCGAACAGGCCGGCGAGGCGCAGCATCGTCTTGCCCGCGACCATCAGCTTCGGCGTGCTGCCCGCGAGGGCATAGGCCTGCCGCGCCACCTCCCGCACCGTGATCGTTCCGGCACCGGCGAGATTGTAGGTGCGGCCGAAAACGTCCTCGCGTTCCAGCAAGGCCCGCACCACCGGCCCCACGTCCGGCACGAAGACGAATTCGTGCGGGGTGTCGATGGGTCCCACCACCTTGGCCCGGCGCCCCGCCACGGCGGCGGCGAAGAGGTCGGCGAGGAAGCTGTGGTCCACGCCCGGGCCGTAGAAATCGGGCAGGCGCAGGATCGCGCCCTGGAGCGCGCCGCGCGCGTCGGCCTCCATTAGGATGTCCTCCTGCTCCTTGCGCATCCGCCCCTTGAAGGTGTCCGGGTCGCGCGGATGGCTCTCGTCCACCCGCGGCGCCTGCGGCCGGCCGAAGGGATAGGCGGTGCCGATGAGCAGCACCCGCCGCACGCCTTCGGCCTCCGCCGCCTCGACCACGGCCCGCATGAGACGGGGGTGGAGGTGGAAGGCGTCATAGGGCACGCCCACCATGTGGACGAGCGTATCCATGCCCCGGACCGCGGCGCGCAGGCTTGCGGCATCGTCCGGGTTCCAGATGCGCTGGGTTGTGAGGGGGAATGCGCTGAAGGCGGCCGCGAGGCCGGCGGCGGAGCGCCCGACGACCGCGAACGGCGTGCCGGCCGCACTCAGAGCATTGGCGATGCTGGCGCCGATGGCCCCCGTCGCCCCCAGGAGGGCGATTCGGGGCGCGTCGGCCGCTTGCAGGTGAGCCGGGGAGGTCATTAAGGTGATGTCCTGAACAGTGTTCACTAAACATCGTTCATAAACTGAACATCGTTCATGTCAAGCGCCAAGGGTCCATTGTGTCCGAAGTGAAGACGTCGCCCCCGCCCGCCGGCGGTTCGCCCCGCGCCCGCCGGAAGGAGGATGCCCGCGCCCGCATCCTCGCCGCCGCGCGCCGGATCGTGCTCGACCAGGGGTTCGAGGCGCTCACCATGCGCCGCATCGCCGAGGCAGCCGGCTATTCTGCCGCGGCGCTCTATCTGCATTTCGAGAATCGCGAGGCCATCGCCCGCGAACTGGGCGAGGCCGGCATGCGCGCGCTGCTCGACGGCCTCGCCGAGGCCGGGAAGAGCGCCGACCCGGTGGACCGGCTCAAGGCCCTGGCGCTGGCCTATGCGGCGTTCGGGCGCGCCGAGCCCGAAACCTACCGGCTGATCTTCATGGAGCCGGGCTTCGCGGCCACCGCTCTGGGGGGGAAGGACGCGGCCGGGGCGGCGGCATTTGCGCTCATCGGCGGCGTGTTCCAGGATCTCGCGACCGCCGGACGGCTGAGGACCGGGCTCGACCCGGAGGGTCTTGCCCTCACGTTCTGGATCGTCCTGCACGGCGTGGTCAGCCTGAAGCTGACCTGCTCGGCCTTTCTCGTCGCGCCCGAAGAGGATCTCCTTTCCACAGCCCTCGACAACCTGCTTCACGGAGCCTTGCGCGCGGACCGCGAACCTTGACCCGGCCCCCTTTCCCGTCTAAGCGCCTGATATCCGACCCGCTCGGGCGCCCGAGGTGCAGTTGATGCTCCAGTCCCACGACCACCGCAGGCCGCTCCAGAAGCCCCTGCTCCAGAAGCCGAACCTCAAGGACGAGGTGCGTTTCCTGCAGTCGTGGTTCCAGAATCCGCTCAAGACCGGCGCGGTCGCGCCCTCGAGCCCGGCGCTCGCCAAGATGATGGCGAGCTATCTCGATCCGAAGATGGACGGCCCGGTGATCGAGCTTGGACCCGGCACCGGCCCGGTCACCAAGGCGCTGATCCAGCGCGGGTTCGCCCCTGAGCGCCTGTTCCTCATCGAGTACAATCCCGAATTCTGCGCCCTGCTGCGCCTGCGC
This sequence comes from Xanthobacter sp., assembly GCA_041915035.1. Lineage (GTDB taxonomy): Bacteria > Pseudomonadota > Alphaproteobacteria > Rhizobiales > Xanthobacteraceae > Xanthobacter. The sequence continues at coordinate 11,902 of JAYSCE010000046.1, read as the reverse complement.
TACCCCGGTGTCACCGTCATCAACGGCGACGCCTACCAGCTCGGCAAGACGCTGAAGGACCGCCTGCCCGGCAAGGCGGTGGGCACCATTTCGTCGCTGCCGCTCTTCACCATGCCGGAGAGCGAGCGCCATCGGATGGTCAACGAGGCGTTCGACCTCTCCCATGCCGGCACGCCCTTCGTGCAGTTCACCTATGCGGTGGTCTCGCCGGTGCCGCTGGTGCCGGGCGCGATTGAGGGCGAGCGCTCGCCGCGGGTGTGGCGCAACATTCCCCCGGCCCGCGTCTGGGCCTATCGCCGGCCCTGATCGTCGTCTCGGCCGGTCCGGCGCCGGCCTTCTGCTGCCGGTGCCGCCCGTGACGGATTTCCTCTATCTGACCCATCCGCAGGTCCAGGTGGACCCGGCTGTCCCCGTGCCGCGCTGGGGGCTGTCGGCCGTGGGTCGTGCGCGGACGCTCGCCTTCGCCGTGCGCTTCGATCTCTCCGGCATCAGCCATGTGATCTCCTCCACCGAGGAGAAGGCGAAGGAGACGGCGGCCCTCATTGCCGCGCCGCTGCGGCTTCCGGTCGTCATCCGCGACGGCATGGAGGAGAACGACCGCTCCGCCACCGGCTACCTGCCCGAAGCCGAATTCCAGCAGATGGCGGACGCCTTCTTCGCCCGCCCCACTGAAAGCGTGCGCGGCTGGGAGCGGGCGGTGGACGCCCAGGCGCGCATCGTCGCGGCGGTGGAGGCGGCGCTGGCGGCCTTCGGCGGGGCGGGGCAGCGCCTGCTCTTTGTCGGCCATGGCGGGGTGGGCACCTTGCTTCTGTGCCACCTGGCGGGCTACCCCATCTCCCGCGTCCACGACCAGCCACCGGTCGGGGGCGGCTGCTGGTTCCGCGCCGGTCCCGCGCGGCGGCCGGACCGCTGGCGCGCAATGGAGGAGACGGCATGACGCAGGTTGCTCAGGACACCCCGATCCGCGCGGATGTCCGCGACAAGCTCATCGTCGCCCTCGACTATCCCTCCGTCGCCGCCGCCGAGGCTGCCATTGCGCAGCTCGGCGACGTGGTGAGCTTCTACAAGATCGGGCTCGAGCTGGCGGTCTCGGGCGGCATCGACCTCGCTGCCGACCTCATCGCCGCCGGCAAGAAGGTGTTTCTCGACCTCAAGCTCCACGACATCGGCAACACGGTGGAGCGGGCGACCGCCGCCGCCGCCGAGCGGGGCTTCGACATCCTCACCGTCCATGCCTACCCCCTGACCATGGCCGCCGCCGCGCGCGGCGCCGCCGGCAGCAAGCTGGAGGTGCTGGGCGTCACCGTGCTCACCTCCTATGACGATGCGGATCTCGCCGCGACCGGCGTCGTCGGCGGTGTGACCGAGACGGTCCGCCTGCGCGCCGGGCAGGCGCGGGAGGCCGGTATCGCCGGCGTCATCTGCGCTCCCACGGACGCAGCCATGGTGCGCGGCATCCTCGGGCCCGACCGCCGGGTGGTCACGCCGGGCGTGCGGCCCAAAGGCGCCGCTGTCGGCGACCAGAAGCGCATCGCCACACCGGCCGAGGCGCTGGCGGCGGGTGCCGACCGCATCGTGGTGGGTCGGCCGGTGACGGCGGCCGAGGACCCGGTGGCGTCAGCGCGGGCGATCCTTGCCGAACTTCAGGGTGCGTGACGGGGGCGGAGCGATGGCAAAGGGCTACTGGTTCCTCAATCTCGATGTGGTCAATCCGGTGGACTACATCACCTATCGCGAGGCGAATTTGGCCTTTGCGCGCTCGCACGGCTTCCGCTTCGTGATCCGTGGGGGCGATTTCGAGCAGCTCGAAGGCATCAAGCGCCATCGCAACGTGCTCGTGGAGCTGCCCTCCTATGAGGACGCGCTGAGCACCTACAACTTGCCCGAATATCAGACCGTGCGCGACCTGCGCCGGTCCACCGCCATCGCCGACCTTGCGGCGGTGGAGGGCTTCGACGGCCCCCAGCCATCTCCGGCGCCGCCGCCGGAAGGCACCCCCGAGAACCCGCGCGGCTACTGGATGGTCAAGGTCGATGTGACCGACCCCGACCGGTACAAGGACTACGCCGCGGCCGCCGCCGAAGCCTTCGCCGAATACGGCGCGTGGTTCCTGGTGCGCGGTGGGCGCAACCACTTGCTGGAAGGCCACGGCCGTTCGCGGTATGTCGTCACCGCGTTCAAGGATGTGGCCACGGCGCGCGCCTGCTATTTCTCCCCCGCCTACCAGACGGCACGGGTCATCCGGCAGGAGGCGTCGGTGGCCGACTTCCTCATCATCTCCGGCTATACCGGGCACGAGCTGCCACCCGCCTGAACGCGGCCCATCTTAAGGACACACCCGTGACCGATCTGCGCATCGTCATCGCCGGGGCCGGCGGCCGCATGGGCCGCACCCTCATCCGTGCCATCGCCGAGAGCGAGGGGCTGAAGCTCGTGGGGGCGCTGGAATATGCCGGCTCCGCCCATCTCGGCGAGGATGCCGGCCTGATGGCGGGCGCGGGCCCGAACGTCGACACCGTAGAAAGCGATGTCGCCCCGGCGCTCAAAGGCACCGATGAGGTGATCGACTTCTCCACCCCCGCCGCCACTGTGC
>JAYSCE010000046.1:0-9299 GCA_041915035.1 Xanthobacter sp. | reverse complement strand
CATCGGCACCACGGGCCTCTCCAACGAGGACAACGCCGCCATCGCCGATGCGGCGCTGCGCACGGTCATCGTCAAGTCCGGCAACATGAGCCTCGGCGTGAACCTGCTGGCCGCCCTCACCCGCCGGGTCGCGGCGACGCTGGGCGACGACTTCGACATCGAGATCGTGGAGATGCACCACAACCGCAAGGTGGATGCGCCTTCGGGTACCGCGCTGCTCCTCGGCGACGCGGCGGCGGCGGGCCGCAATCGCAAGCTCGACGAATGCTCGGAGCGCGGCCGCGACGGCCTCACCGGCCCGCGGGTGAAGGGCAATATCGGCTTTGCCAGCCTGCGCGGCGGCTCCGTGGTAGGCGAGCACATGGTGATCTTCGCCGGCGCCTCCGAGCGCATCGAGCTGGTGCACAAGGCCGAGGACCGCACGCTCTTCGCCAACGGCGCGCTCACCGCCGCCCGTTGGACGAAATGCGGAGAGACCAAGCGGGAGCCGGGGCTCTATTCCATGGCCGACGTGCTCGGCCTCGCCGATTTCTGAGTGTTTGGAGACTTTTCATGTCGGATCGCATCCTCGTCCTCGTCCGTCACGGGCAGAGCGAGTGGAACCTGAAGAACCTTTTCACCGGCTGGCGTGACCCCGGCCTGACCGAGCAGGGCGTCGCGGAGGCAAAGCGCGCGGGCGCGCTGCTGAAGGCCGAAGGCCTGAAGTTCGACGTGGCGTTCACCTCGCTCCTGTCCCGCGCCCAGCGCACCCTGTCGCTGGTGCTCGGCGAGATGGGGCAGGAGGGTGTCGAGACGCTGACCAGCCAGGCGCTGAACGAGCGGGACTACGGCGACCTCTCCGGCCTCAACAAGGACGACGCCCGCGCCAAGTGGGGCGAGGAGCAGGTGCATGTGTGGCGCCGCTCCTACGACATCCCCCCGCCCGGCGGCGAGAGCCTGCGCGATACGGTGGCGCGCACGCTGCCCTATTACAACCAGGAGATCCTGCCGCGCGTGCTGCGGAATGAGACCACGATCGTCACGGCCCACGGCAATTCTCTGCGCGCCCTCATCATGGTGCTGGAGAAGCTGTCTCCCGAAGGCATCATGAAGCGCGAGGTGCTCACCGGCGTGCCGATGGTCTACCGCCTGCGGACCGATTCCACCGTCGAGGACCGGCGCGACCTCGCGGCCTGAGAACGCCTTTGGAGGCGGCCGGTTCGCCGGCCGCTCCCCTCCAGGATGCGCTCAGTTGCGCCGCGCGGCGACGAACCGGGCGGCTTCGGCGAGGATTTCGCCGCGTGCGCCGAACGGCGCCAGCGCCTCGGCGGCTTCCGCCACCAGCCGGTCCAGCAGGCGGCGCGCCTCGGGCAGGCCGAGGCGGGAGACCAAGGTCGCCTTGCCGGCGGCGGCATCCTTGCCCACCTTCTTGCCGACCTCTTCCGCCGTGCCTTCCACATCCAGAATGTCATCGGCGATCTGGAACGCCGCGCCCAGCGCCCGCCCATAGGCGAGGAGCGCGCTGCGCTGGCCCGCATCGGCGCCGCCGAGGAGCGCGCCCGCCTCCGCCGAGACGGCGAGCAGGGCGCCGGTCTTCATGGCCTGCAGGTCGCGGATGGCGTCCTCGCCATGGGCGAGGGGCGTGCCGCCCGAAAAGCGCCCTTCGGCGGCGAGGTCCAGCATCTGTCCGCCCACCATACCGCCGATGCCCGCCGCCCGGGCCAGCGCCCGCACCAGGCCGATGCGCACCGCTGGATCAGGATGGGCGTCTTCGCCGGCCAGCAGGTCGAAGGCGAGGGTGAGCAGCCCATCGCCGGCGAGGATGGCGGTGGCCTCGTCATAGGCCTTGTGGACCGTGGGCCGTCCCCGGCGCAGGTCGTCGTCGTCCATGGCCGGCAAATCGTCATGGACGAGGGAATAGCAGTGGACGCACTCGATGGCGGTGGCGGCGGTCACGGCGGCGTCCGGCGCGAGGCCGAACAGGGCAGCCGACTCGATCACCAGAAACGGCCGCAGCCTTTTACCGCCGCCCAGCGCGCCGTGGCGCATGGCGGCCATCAGGCGCTCCGGCCGCAGCCGTTCGCCGGCGAGCGCCGCGTCGCCGAGCGCGGCGGCGAGCCGGGTTTCGGTGAGGGTTGCGGCGGCGTCGAGACGATCCTTGAGGGAAGAGGTCACCGGGTGGCCTAGCGTGGCTGAGAAGGGCAAGGTGGGAACGCCCGCGCCGGGCGCACCGTTGACGGGGGCCACCGGGTGCCTCAACCAGGGGGCAAGGTCAAGCCGCATGGCGGCGGGGAGGGCTGGGGATGATCCGTCTGGTGCTTCGGGTGGTGCTCGTCCTCGCCGCCATCCCGCTGCTGCTCGCCGTGCTCTACAACGTCGTCAATCCGGTCTCGACGCTGATGATCGGCCGCTGGATCACCGGCGAGCGGGTGGAACGCATTTGGACGCCCATCGAGAAGATGTCGCCGGCCCTGGTGCGCACCGTCATTGCCTCGGAGGATGCGAGCTTCTGCCAGAACATTGGCATCGACATCGGCGAGCTGCGCGAGGCCCTCGAGAAGGCCGACGATCTGGAAGACACCCGCGGCGCATCCACCATCCCCATGCAGATCGCCAAGAACCTGTTCCTGTGGCCGGGGCGGGACTACATCCGCAAGGCCATCGAGATGCCGCTCGCCATCTGGCTCGACCTGGTGGTGAGCAAGAGGCGGCTGATCGAGATCTATCTCAACATCGCCGAATGGGGGCCGAACGGGGAGTTCGGCGTGGAGGCCGGCGCCCGGCGCGCCTTCGGTATCCCGGCGGCGCAGGTGGATGCGCGGCAGGCGGCGCTGCTGGCGGTGATGCTGCCCAACCCCCACCGGCGCGACGCCGGCAATCCCACCGCTGGCGTCCAACGGCTCGCGTCCCGGCTCCAGGCGCGGGTGCCGAAGGAGGGGCCGGAACTGGTCGCCTGCCTCGGTCCGCTGCGCTGAACCCCCACGCGGCTTGATTGTTGGCCCGACACGCGCCACATGGGGGACGTCGCGCCGTTCCGGCTGAACCGCCGGGGCCGGCGGTAATTTTCTCCTGCCGGCCCGCCTGAATGACCCAATCGCAAGCCCCTTCGCCCGCGCCTGCCTCCACGCCCGCTCCCCGCAAGATGAGCCCGTGGCTCAAGATCGGCCTGGAGATCGGCCCGCTGGTGCTCTTCTTCATCGCCAATGGGCGGGGCGGCATCTATGTGGCAACGGGCGTCTTCATGGTGGCGACGCTGCTCGCGCTCGGCGCCATGTGGGTGCTGGCGCGTCGCGTCGCGGTGATGCCGCTGGTGTCGGCGCTGGTGGTGATGGTGTTCGGCGGCCTGACGCTGTGGCTGCAGGACGACCATTTCATCAAGCTGAAGCCGACCATGGTGAATGCCCTGTTCGGGGTGCTGCTGCTGGGCGGCCTTTATTTCAAGAAGCCACTCCTGCCCTATGTTTTCGACGGCATGGTGAAGCTCACGGACGAGGGGTGGCACAAGCTGACCATCCGCTGGGGCATCTTCTTTCTGGTGATGGCGGTGCTGAACGAGATCGTCTGGCGCTCGGTCTCCACCGACACCTGGGTCACCTTCAAGACCTTCGGCTATCTGCCGATGACCTTCGCCTTCGCCATCGCCCAGGCGCCGCTCATGGGCCGCTACGAGCTGAAGGACGGCTCCGGCACCAAATAATGCCGTGCCGAAATTCACCCGCTCGCCGTTGACGGCGGCGCGCCCAGTCCCCATAAGCCCGAAAGAGGGCGCTCCATGCTGACGAAAAAGGGAAAATACGGTCTCAAGGCGGCGGTCCACCTGGCGCGTCTGCCGCCCGGCGGCTCCACGCAGGTGGCGGACATCGCCGAGGCCAACAATATCCCGAAGAAATTTCTCGACGTGATCCTCGGAGAGCTGCGCAACGCCGGCTTCCTGTCGTCCAAGAAGGGCAAGCTCGGTGGCTACCGGCTCGCCAAGCCCGCGGACGACATCATCGTCGGCGAGATGATCCGCGCCCTGGACGGGCCGCTCGCGCCCTTCCCCTGCGCCAGCCGCAATGCCTACGAGCCGTGCGAGGATTGCGACATCGCCACCTGCGAGGTGCGCCTGCTCATGGTGCGGGTGCGCGACGCCATCGGCACGGTGCTCGACACCTACACCCTCGCCCAGATGCGGGACCTCTCCCAGGAACAGCTCGCCTCTTTCGTGGACTACATCTGACCCCCACCCTTCCTCACTGCTGGGCGGCGAGGAAGGTGCGGAAGCGGGCCAGCGCCACGGCGAAGAACAGCGCGCCGATGCCGAAGGTGGCGGCGAAGCGCGGCCATACCGTCTCCAGCCCCGCCCCGCGGTAGAGGATGGCCTGCGCGAAAGCCACGAACTGAGTGGAGGGTGAGGCCTGCATCCCCACCTGCAGCCATTGCGGCATGCTCTCCAGTGGCGTGAAGCCGCCAGACAGCATGTTCATGGGCAGCACCACCAGGAAGAACAGCAGCCCGAACTGCGGCATGGAGCCGGCCAGCGTGCCGAGGAAGATGCCCAGCGATGCGGTGAAGAAGAGATAGAGCGCGGCCCCCGCCAGGAACAGCGGGATCGAGCCCGCGATGGCGACGCCCAGCACCCCTTTCAGCACCACGAGGAGGCTGACCAGGGTCGCGACGAGGATCACCGCCCCGTTCGCCACCACCTTCGCCAGCATGATCTCGGAGGGGCGCACCGGCAGGACGAGCAGGTGCTCCAGCGTGCCGTGCTCGCGCTCGCGGATCAGCGCCGCACCGGCGAGCAGCACCGAGAGCATGGTGATGTTGGTGATGAGGCCCATGGTGCCGGTGAACCAGGAGGATTCCAGCCCCTGGTTGAAGGCGGCGCGGATCTGGAGGTTGACCGGGCTCGCCACTCCTTCGGAATGGCGCAGAACGAAGCGGTTCACCTCCGTCTGGAAGATGGCGGAGATGTCGTTGGCGCCGAGCCCGGCCTGCATCAGCGCCGTGGCGTCGATGAGCAGTTGCACCTCGGGGCTGCGGCCGGCCAGCACGTCCGCCTGGAAGTTCGGCGGGAAGTTGAGCACGAAGGTGTATCGCGCGGCGTCCATAACCGGGTCCACATCCTGCGGGGCGATGGGAACGGGGCGCTGGAAGGAGGGCGGCAGCAGCGCGTCGAGGATGGCGTTGGAGAGGGCGGAATTGTCCTCGTCCACCACTGCCACGGCGGCGCGGTTGAGGTCGTGCTTCATGCCGTTCGCCTGCAGCACGATGGCGAGGGTGAAGGCATAGATCACCAGCACCAGCAGCGCCCGGTCGCGCCACAGGCCGAGGAGTTCCTTGCCCACCAGCCAACGCACGTTGGCCAGCGGCAGGCGGCGGGGTGTCTTCGCCTTGAGGGGGGAGGGGGCGGGCGCGGCCATGTCAGGTCTCCTGCTTGCGCAGGATGAGGAAGGCGATGGCGAGCAGCGCCGGCCAGAAGGCGGCGGTGGCCAGGATGAAGGGCACCAGCTCGGTGAAGCTCAGCCCCTTGGTGAACGCACCCACGCTCACCCGCATGAAATAGGTGGTGGGAAAGAAGGTGCCGAGCACCCATCCCCCGCCCTCCAGCGAGGCCACCGGCTGGAGCATGCCGGAGAACTGGGTGGAGGGCATCATGGTGCCGATGGCCGTGCCGAACAGGGCGGCCACCTGCGTATTGGTGAGGGTGGAGGAGACGAGCCCGATGGCGGTGGTCGCCAGCACATAGGCGAAGGCGCCCAGCGCCAGCCCGAGGAACGAGCCCTTCAGCGGCACCCCGAACAGGAACAGCGCCATCAGCACCATGACGACGAAGTTGAACAGCGCCACCCCCACATAGGGCGCCTGCTTGCCGAGGAGGAATTCCAGCTTCGTCACCGGCGTGACGTAGAGGTTGATGATGGAGCCCAGCTCCTTCTCCGTTACCACCCCGAGGGCGGTGAGGATGGCCGGGATGAAGATGAGCATAAGCGCGATGTTGGCCGGCACCATGGCATCGAGGCTGCGGAAAGACTGGTTGTAGCGGTAGCGCATCTCCAGCCCGGCGAAGGCGGAATAGGTGCGCCCCGCCGCCTGCGCCGCATCGGCGAGGAAGAGGGTGTGGACCGCCTCCACATAGCCCTTGATGGTCTCCGCCCGGAACGGCATGGCGCCGTCGATCGTCACCAGCACTTCCGTCTGCCGTCCGGAGCGCAGGTCGGCGCCGAAGCTCGGCGGCAGCTCGATGGCGAAGGCGATGGCGTTGGATTTCAGCCGCTGGTCAAGATCCTCCGGCGAGGTCAGCGGAGGCTGGATGCGGAAATAGGTGGAGTGGGCGAAGCCGTCGATATAGGCGCGGCTTTCCGGCGTCTGGTCGCGGTCGAGCACGGCGAAGCGCAGGCGGTCCACGTCTAGCGTGATGCCGTAGCCGAAGATAATCATCAGGAAGGCTGTGCCCAGCAGCGCGAAGGCGAGGCGCACCGGATCGCGCTTCAATTCCAGCGTCTCGCGCCAGGCATAGGCGGCGAGGCGGCGGGGCGAGAAGGCGACCGGCTTGCCGGCCGGTCGGGGCTGGGGCGGCGGCAGGCGGGCTTCGGTGCCGGCGGCGCGTCCACCCATCTCCATATAGGCAACGAAGGCTTCTTCGAGGCTCGTGGCGTGCTGCGCCGCCTTCAGCGCCTCAGGCGTGCCGGTGGCGATGACGCGGCCGGCGTGCATGAAGGAGATGCGGTCGCAGCGCTCCGCCTCGCCCATGAAATGGGTGGATACGAAGATGGTCACGCCCTCGTCGCGCGAGAGGCGCTGGAGATGGTCCCAGAAGCCGTCGCGGGCTACCGGATCGACGCCGGAGGTGGGCTCATCGAGGATCAGCACCTCCGGCTCGTGCAACACCGCGACCGCCAGCGACAGGCGCTGGCGCACGCCCAGCGGCAGGCCGTCCGAGAGGTCGTCGAGATGGTCGGTGAGGTCGAAGGTGGCGACGAGATCGGCGATGCGCTTTTTCGCTGCGTCCTCGGGCAAAGCGAACAGGCGGGCGTGCAGCTCCAGATTCTGCCGCACGGTGAGTTCGCCATAGAGCGAGAAGGCCTGCGACATGTAGCCGACGCGCCGGCGCGTCTCGATGTCCTTCGGGTCCACCGGCACGCCGAACAGCAGCGCCTCGCCGGAGGAAGCCGGCAACAGGCCGGTGAGCATCTTCATGGTGGTGGACTTGCCGCAGCCGTTGGAGCCGAGAAAGCCGAAGATCTCGCCGCGGCGGATGGTGAAGCTCACGTCGTCCACCGCCACGAAGTCTCCGAAGCGGCGGGTGAGGCCGCGGGATTCGATGGCGATGGGCGCGTCGGCCGGAATGGCCGCCACCGGGAGCGCGGCTTCGCCGTCGCCGCGCTGGCCCTCCGGGAGCAGGGCGATGAAGGCGCGCTCCAGCGTTGGCTGGCCGGTGCGGGCGAGGTGCTCGGCCGGGCTGCCGTCGGCGAGGATGCGGCCGTTGTCCATCAGCACCACGCGGCCGAAGCGGGCGGCCTCCTCCATGTCGGCGGTGGCGACGAGGAGGGTCAGGTGCGGGCGATCGGCGCGGATGGTGTCCACGAAATCCCAGAACTGCCGGCGGGAGAGGGGATCGACGCCGGTGGTGGGCTCGTCCAGCAGCAGAAGGTCGGGGTCGTGGACCAGCGCGCAGCACAGGCCGAGCTTCTGCTTCATGCCGCCGGAAAGCTTGCGCATGAGCCGGTCGGCGAAGGGGTCGAGCCCGGTGGCGGCAAGCAGCGGGGCGACGCGCGCGCCCTTGGTCGCCGCATCCTCGCCGAACAGGCGGGCGAAGAAGGCGATGTTCTCGGCCACCGAGAGGTTGGGATAGAGGTTGCGTCCCAGCCCCTGCGGCATGAAGGCGATGCGCGGCTGGGCTTCCTCCCGCGCCTTGCGCGACGCGAAGTCCGCGCCCAGCACCTCGACCCCGCCCTTTTGGATGCGCTTTGCCCCGGCAATCAGGCCGAGCAGCGTGGACTTGCCCACCCCATCCGGCCCGACGAGGGCGACGGCGGAGCCCTCCTGAATGGCGAGGTCCACCCCGTCCACCGCCTGCGTCTTTCCATAGGCGTGGCGGATGCCGGCGAGCCGGACGGCGCTGGCGCGCGCCGGCTCAGCCTCGCTCACTTCTGGGCTCCCGCATCCTTGGCCGCGTCGGCCTCGGCGGCGTCGCGCACGAGGTCGGACTCAAGCCACGCGGGCCACTGGGCGGAAGGATCGAGCCGCACGTAGCCGACGCCGGTGACGCCGGTCTTCACGTGCTCCAGATACTTCTCCACCAGCGGCCGGGCGACGCGGAGCTTCACGCGGAACATCATGCGGTCGCGCTCGCGCTGGGTCTCCACCTGCTTGGGGGTGAACTGGGCGCGGGCCGAGACGAAGGAGACGGCGGCCGGCACCGCGCGGTCGGGCAGGGGCTCCAGCAGCAGCCGCGCCGGCGTGCCGAGGCCGATGCGCCCGGCGTCGGCGGCGGGCAGGAAGATGGTCATGTAGACGTCGGAAAGGTCGATGAAGGTCAGCACCTTGCCGCCCGCGCCCAACACCTCGCCCGGCTCGGCGAGGCGGTAGATGACCCGGCCCGACTTGGGGGCGATGAGGGTGCCGTCGGCGACGAGGCGCTTCAGGCGGTCCACCTCGGCTTCCGCCGCGCGGATGGCACTCTCGCTCGCCGCGAGGCTCGACTGGGCGGCGGCCAGCGCGGCGGCGGCGGTGAGCTTGGTGGTGCGATACTGGTCCACCTTCTGCTCGGTGGCGAAGCCCTTCGCGACCAGCGTTTCCTGCCGTTCCAGCTCCTTGGTGGCGAGGTCCAACTCGCCCTTGCGCTGCTCCACCACGTGGAAGGCTGTGTCGCGGGACTGGCGGGCCTGCGCCGCCTGCGCATCCGCCGTGCGCAGGGCCGCCTCGAGGTCCGAGACGTCCATGTGCGCGACCACCTGCCCCTGCTTGATGAAATCGCCTTCCTCGGCGAGCACGTCCAGCACCCGGCCGGCGGCCTTGGTGGCCACGTCCACCTCGGTGGCCTCGATGCGCCCGTTGCCTTCGGCGAAGCCGGGCGGCAAGGCGCGGCTGCGGTGCGCGAGATACCACGCCCCGGCGCCGCCTGCGGCCGCGAGGGCGACGATGACGGCAAGGATGGCGAGGGAGCGCTTCATAGGGACACCTTCAGGGGGCTGGCACGCCCCCGCGATGCCGATCGAGAATGGCACTCCCGCGGGGCGTCGGGAACCGTCTCTGTGTCAACACTTTACCGCAGCGCACACGTGTGGCGTTGATTGAGCCTGCATTCCCCAAGTGGCGTGTCGTTTGAGGTGAAGATC
>JAYSCE010000045.1:4462-14063 GCA_041915035.1 Xanthobacter sp. | reverse complement strand
TACTTCACCAGCTTCCAGCCGCCGTTGCTGATTTCCAGCATGCGGAAGGCGGAGAGATCGAGGCCGAGATGATCGGTCTTCGAGTAATTGTAGGTGCCGGTGGTGCCGACGAGACCATTGGTGCTCTCGATGGCATCGCGGATGGCGGCGGGCTTGGCGGAGGGTGCCTTGTTGAGCGCCTCGGTGAGGATGCGCATGGCGTCATGGGCATAGCCCCCGAAGGTGGAGACGGGCGCGTTCGCCGCCTTCTCGAAGCTCGCCTTGTAGGCCAGCACCACGTTCTTCTGCGGGTCCTTCGGGTCGAGCAGCTCGCCCACCAGCAGCGCCGTGCCCGGCAGGCGCACGCCCTCGGCATTCTTGGCGCCGGACAGCTCGATGAAGGCGTTGGAGGCGACGCCGTGGGACTGGTAGAGCGGCAGGGCGATGCCGAGCTGCGCATAGTTGCGGGTGATGGTGGCCGGCCCCTGCCCGAAGCCGGTGTTCAGCACCGCCTGGATGCCGGGCTTGTTGCGGATGTTGGTGAGCTGCGGGGTCATGTCCGCATCCTTCGGCCCGTAGGTCTCGTCGGCGACGATCTCGATGCCGGAGGTCTTGGCCACCGCGATGCACTGGGCGCGCATGGAGGCGCCGAAGCCGTCGGTGCCGGAGATGAGGCCGATCTTCGTGAGGCCGCGCGCCTTCATGTCGTCGAAGATCTTCTGGCACGCCATGCGGTCGGTGTGCGGGGTCTTGAAGGTGAAGGGCTTCACAGGATCGATGATCTCGATGGCGCCGGCCAGCGAGATGAAGGGCACCTTGCTCTCTTCCGCCACGGCGAGGATGGCAAGCGACGTGCCGGTGGTGGTGCCGCCGACCATGGCGACCACGCCATCGTCTTCCACGAGGCGGGTGGCGAAAGTCTTGGCCTTGGAGGGGTCGCCGCCGTCGTCATAGAGGATGAGCTTGGCCTTCTCGCCCTTGATGCCGCCCTTGGCGTTGAGCTCCTCCACCATCATGCGGATGGTCTTGGCCTCGGGATCGCCGAGGGAGGAGGCCGGCCCGGTCTCGGAAACCACGGCGCCGATCTTGATGTCGGCGAGGGCGGGGGCAGTGGCGGCGGTGGCGAGCAGGGCCAGCGCGAGGGCGCCCGTGACAATCCTCTTCATGTGTCCTCCCCAGGATTGATGGCTGACGCCGCCGCGCCGTCGCCACCGCGGGCAAGCCTGCGGGAGAAAGCGAGGGGGCATCACGCTTCGATCTATTATCGTTAGATCGTTCGGTCTTTTTAATTCAGATCCATTCGCATTGCCACCAGAATCTGCAGCGCTTGAACGCAGCGTCAGCCGGACCGGTTTTTCGTCGGCTTTCAGGGAGGTAGCGGCGCGCTTTCAAGTCCTTCCGCCGTCCCGCCACGACGAATTTGCGCCGGAAGGCCGCAGGGCGCCGCTTGACATGGCTCAAGGAACGCGAGAATAGTTAGATCGATCGTTCGATGAATTATCCAACAATCCAACGCCGCCGATTCAACGCCACATCAGGGGTGGACCGCCATGCCGCACGCCGCCGTGTCCGAGGCCGCACAGGCCCGCGACTATCGCGCGCTCATCGAGCCCGCGCGCATCAACAGCCGTCTTTACTATGATCCGGCCATCTTCCAGGAAGAGCTGGAGAAGATCTGGTACAAGACCTGGGTCTATGTGGGCCACACCAGCGAGATTCCCAACAAGAACGATTACGTCACCAAGTCCATCGGCCCCATGCCGGTGCTGATGGTGCGGGATCGGGAGGGCGAGGTCCGCCTCCTCCTCAACAAGTGCCCCCATCGCGGCAACCAGCTGTGCGCCTACCAGAAGGGCAACCGCACGTCCTTCACCTGCCCCTATCACTCCTGGACCTTCTCCAACACCGGCGACCTCATGGGCTATGCCCTGCCGGAGGGCTACGAGGGCCAGAGCAAGGCGGGGCTGAACCTCGGCAAGGTGCCGCGCATCGCCATCTATCGCGGCTTCGTCTTCGGCTCCATGGCGGCCGAGGGCATCTCGCTGGAGGAGCATCTCGGCGGCGCCAAGGCGGCCCTCGACCAGCTGCTCGACAATTCGCCCACCGGCGAGCTGGAGCTGACCGCCGGCTTCCTGCAGCACCGCACCAAGGCCAACTGGAAGTTCATGCTGGAGAACGAGACGGACGGCTATCACCCCGGCTTCGTCCACGGCTCGGTGTTCCAGGTCACCTCCTCGGGCATCGGCAGCCTTTACGGCGCCGATTCCACCGCCCTCACCCGCGACTATGGCAATGGCCACACCGAGTTCGACCTGCGCCCCGAATGGCGCAAGCACGACAAGCCGCTCCAGTGGTTCGGCACCACGCCGGAGCGCCTGCCGGACTATGTGAAGAGCATGAACGCGGCCTATGGCGAGGAGCGGGCGCGCGAGATCATGATCGACGGTTCGCCCCACGTCATGATCTTTCCGAACCTCTTCATCGCCGAGATCCAGATCTTCGTGCTCCAGCCGGTGGCGGTGGACGAGACCATCCAGCATGTCACCGCCGTGCAGTTCAAGGGCGCGCCGGACATCAACCGGCGCCTGCGCCAGCAGACCATGGGCTCGGTGGGCCCGGCCGGCCTGCTGCTCGCCGATGACACCGAGATGTACGAGCGCAACCATCGCGGCGCGCAGATCCTCGATCCCGAATGGCTGGTGCTCTCCCGCGGCCTGCACCGCGAGCGCCTCGACGAGAACGGCTTCCGCATCGCTCATTCCACCGACGAGACCCCCCAGCGCGGCATCTGGCGCCATTATCTGAACCTGATGACGGAGGCCCGCTGATGACCGCCCTCGCCCATTCCTTCGCGGACGCCTCCGCTCCCGACCTCGCCAAGCTGGAGCCGGCGACTCTGCACCATCAGGTGGCGCAGTTCCTCTATCTGGAGGCGCGGCTCGCCGACACCCACGATTATGACGGGTGGGAGGCGTTGTGGACCGACGACGCCATCTATTGGGTTCCGGCCAATGGCGACGACACCGACCCCGAGAAGGAGATGTCGGTGCTCTACGACAACCGCTCGCGCATCGGCGTGCGCATCCGCCAGCTCAAGACCGGCCGTCGCCACACCCAGACGCCGCGCTCGGAGCTGGCCCGCGTGATCTCCAACATCGAGATTGCAGAAGTGCGCGGGCCGGAGGTGGACGTGCGCGCCAACGTCCTCATCTACGAGGACAATCTGCGTGGCGACACGCTCTGGGCGGCGCGCAACACCTACCGCCTGCGCATGACGGAAAAGGGCTTCCGTCTGGTGCGCAAGAAGATCTGCCTCGTGAACAACAACAAGCCGATCTTCACGCTGTCGTTCCTGGTGTGAGGGCTTTTTCCCCTCCTCCCGCCGTCATGCCCGGCCTTGTGCCGGGCATCCACGTCGAGCCACTGGCACGCCGCTCGAAATGATGTTCCCAGCCGCACCACGTGGATGGCCGGGACAAGCCCGGCCATGACGACGGGAGTGGGCGGGAGCGCTGCCCCTCTCCTCCCCCTCCTGCCCCCAGAGGCGCCCATGACACACAGCACCACTTCCGAAAGCTGGATCTCCGAAGGACCCGTCCTGCTCGATTACGCCGATGGCGTCGCCACCCTCACGCTCAACCGGCCCGGCTCGGCCAACGGCATGAACATCGAGCTGATGCAGGCGCTCTACAAGGCCATCATGGTGGTGCACCGCTCTGCCGATGTGCGGGTGGTGCATCTGCGCGGCGCGGGCGCCAATTTCTGCGCCGGCGGCGACGTGCGCGAGTTCGCCTCCAAGGGCGAGGCGCTGGGCGATTTCCTGCGCGAGGTGACGGCCTATCTGCAGGTCGCCATCGGCGCGCTCATCCGCCTCAAGGCCATCGTCGTCACCGAGGTGCACGGCTATGCGGCAGGCGGCGGCGGGCTCGGCCTCGTCTGCGCCTCCGATATCGTGATCGCCGGCGCGGGCGCGAAATTCATGGCCGGCGCGACGCGGGTGGGCATGGCGCCGGATGCCGGCGCCTCGGTCATCCTGCCCCATCTCGTGGGCTTCCGCCGCGCGGCGGAGATCATGCTCTCCAACCGCGTCGTCACCGCCGAGGAGGCGCAGTCCATCGGCCTCATCACCAAGTGCGTGCCGGACGACGCGCTGGCCGAGGAAGCCGGCAAGGCCGCGCGCTTCTATGCTGCCGGCGCACCCCTCGCCATGGCCGCCACCAAGCGCCTGTTGTGGAATGCCCTGGACGTGGAGCGCGCCCTGCCTGAGGAGGCGCGCACCGTCTCCGAACTCTCCTTCACCGCCGACAGCCGCGAGGGCCTCGCGGCGGTGATCGAGAAGCGCAAGCCCGTCTTCACCGGCCGATGAGCGCGCCCGCAACGAAGCGCCGCGCGCTCGTCACCGGAGGCGGCGCCGGCATCGGTGCCGCCATCGTCCGCCAGCTCGGCGCGGATGGCATGGCCGTCACCTTCTGCGATCGCGATGCCACGGCCGGCACTGCCGTCGCGGCGGAGACCGGGGCCACCTTCGTCGAGATGGACGGGACGGATGTGGCGGCGGCGCAGGAACTGTTTGCCACCCACGGCGGGTTCGACGTGCTGGTGAACAATATCGGCGCCGACCAGCACGCCTTCTTCACCGACACGACGCTGGATGACTGGCGCTTCCTGCTCTCGGTGAATCTGGAAACCGCCTTCCTCTTCACCCGCCTCGCGCTGCCCGCCATGCAGGCGGCGCGCTACGGGCGGCTGGTGAACGTCGCGTCCGAGGCGGGGCGGCTGGGCTCCAAGGGCGGCGCGGTCTATGCGGCCGCCAAAGCCGGTCTCATCGGCTTCACCCGCTCCATCGCCCGCGAAAACGCGCGCTACGGCATCACGGCCAACGCCGTCGCGCCCGGCCCCATCCGCACCCCCATGGTGGAGCGGGCGGTGGCGGAGGTGGGCGAGAAGATCCTCGCCGACATGGCCGCCCTCACCCTCCTGCGCCGCATCGGCGAACCGGAGGAGGTGGCGGCGGCGGTGGCCTTCCTCGCCTCGCCGGGCGCCTCCTTCGTCACCGGCGAAGTGCTGGGCGTCTCCGGCGGCATGGGCTGCGGCGCCTGATTATTCAAGCAAGACCAAGACACTGGAAGCCCCCCATGACCCGCATCGTCTTCATCACGCCTGCCGCCGCGCGCATCGAGATCGATGCGGATGACGGCCTCTCCGTCATGGAATGCGCCCGCCGCGCCAACGTACCCGGCATCGTCGCCGAGTGCGGCGGCGCCTGCTCCTGCGCCACCTGCCATGTGCACGTGGACCCCGCCTGGTCCGCGCAGGTGGGCGAAGCCACCGGCATGGAGCGCGACATGCTCGAATTTGCCGAGGACGTGCGCGACACCTCCCGCCTCTCCTGCCAGATCAAGGTGGCGCCGGCGCTGGACGGCCTCGTCGTCCATCTGCCCGCCGGCCAGGGCTGAGGGCGATGCCGGGTCCGCTAGAGGGACTGCGCATCGTCGAGATGGTGGGTCTCGGCCCTGCCCCCTTTGCCGCCATGATGTTGGCGGATGCGGGGGCGGAGGTCATCCGCATCCACCAGAAGGGCGCGCGGGCGGACATTCCGCTCATGAACACGCGCTTCGACGTGCTGGCGCGCGGCCGCCGGTCGCTGGCCCTCGACCTGAAGGCCGAAGCCGACCTCGGCGTGATGCGCGATCTCATCGCCCGCGCCGACGGCCTCATCGAGGGCTTCCGGCCGGGTGTCATGGAGCGCCTCGGCCTCGGGCCGGAGCCATGCCTTGCCGCCCATCCGCGCCTCGTCTACGGCCGCATGACCGGCTGGGGGCAGGAGGGGCCGCTCAAGGACGCGGCCGGGCATGATCTCAATTATCTCGGCCTGACCGGCGCGCTGGCCGCCATGGGTCCGGCCGATGCGCCGCCGCCCGTGCCGCTCAACCTCGTGGCCGATTTCGGCGGCGGGGGCATGCTGATGGCGTTCGGCATGGTGGCGGCGCTCCTCGCCGCGAAGACCACCCGGCGGGGACAGATTGTGGACGCCGCCATGACCGACGGCGCCGCGCTCCTCGCCGCCATGTTCTGGGGTTTTCGCGCGGGCGGGATGTGGAGCGATGCGCGCGCGGCGAACCTGCTCGACGGCGGGGCCTATTTCTACGGCACCTATGCCTGCGCGGACGGGAAATTCCTCGCCGTGGCGCCGGTGGAGGGCCGCTTCCACCGCATCCTCCTCGACCGACTGGGGCTGGACTCTGCCGACTTCATCCACGCCGCCGATCCTGCCCGCTGGGGCGCATTGCGCGCGCGGCTCGCTGCGCTGTTCCTCACCCAGTCGCGCGACCATTGGGCCGCGCTGTTCGCCGGCACGGACGCCTGCGTCACCCCCATCCTCGACTGGGACGAGGCCGCCGCCCATCCTCATGCGCAGGCGCGCGGCGCGTTCGTGGAGGTCGACGGCGTCACCCAGCCCGCCCCCGCCCCCCGCTTCTCCGCCACGCCGTCTGCGATCACCCACGGCCCTTCGGCGCCGGCCGCGGACGGGCCGGCCATCCTCGCCGACTGGGGCCTCGATCCCGCGCGGCTGGGGTGAAACGAAAAAACCGGCCTCCCGGCGGTGGCGGGAGGCCGGCGAGTGGGCCCGGCACATGCGACGTCGAAAGGCGTCGGGAGGAGGGCCGGGTTTCAGAGCCCGCGCAGGAAGGCGCCGATGCGGGAGAGCGACGCCGCCGCCTCGGGCAATTCCTCGAACACCTGGAAATGGTGGCACATGCCGGGGAACACCTCGACCTCCACCCGCCCGCCCTGCTCCGCGGCGCGGCGGGCGAGGAGGTGGCTGTCGTCGAGGGTGATGTCGTGCCCGCCCGCATGGACCAGCATCGGCGGCAGGCCGGCAAGATCGCCCAGCACCGGCGAGGCGGCGGGATCGTCCGGCGTGTGGTTGCGGCCGAGATAGGTGCGCGCCATGGCCTTCAACTGCTCGGGGCGGGAGAAGATGTCCTTGTCCGCCAGCGCGCTGTAGCTCTCCCCGCCCATGGTGAGATCGAGCCACGGCGAGAGCAGCACCAGCGCCTTGGGCAGCGCCAATCCCGCATCCCGCGCCCGCATCACGGTGCCGAGCGCCAGCGCCCCGCCGGCGGAATCCCCAACCAGCGCCAGCGGCGTTTCTCCCGCCTCCACCAGCGCACGATAGACGGCGAAAGCATCGTCATGCGCCGCCGGAAAGCGGTGCTCAGGCGCGAGGCGATAATCGAAGCCGATCACTCGCATCCCGCTCGCCGCCGCGATCCGCGCCATCAGCGAGGCATGGGAGCGCACGGAACCGATCTGGAAGCCGCCGCCGTGGCAATAGAGCAGCGCCCGGCCGGTATCGCCCCCCGGCGCATCGAAGGCGCAGGCGGAAAGGCCGGCGAGCGCGAGGGACGTGCGCGACACCTCGAGCGCGCCCTCCCCATTCCCGAGGAAGACCTCGAAGCTGTCGCGGATCTCGGCCAGCGTCATCCCCGCCGCCCAGGCGGAGGTCGCGGCCGCGATGCGCGCGCGCACCCGCTCGAAGGCGGGTGCGTCGATGGGAAGAGCCTCGGTCAAGGCTGCCTCAGTGGGTGGCTTCGGGCCGGTGCAGCACGCGCGTGGCCTTGGCCTCGTAGCGCGGCAGCTCGCCCTCCCGGTGGCACTCCACGTTCACGTTGATGCCGAGGCGGGCCTTGATCTCGCGCCGCACGTCGGCCGCCGCATCCTCGCCGGGACGCTGCGAGGCGGCGACCGCTTCCACCGCCACGGTCATCTTGCCGATGGTGGTGGCTTCCTTGTCCACGTAGATCTGCCAGGCTTCCTTGGCGAGGCCGGGAATGCCAGCGATCACGTCCTCGATCTGGGACGGGAAGACGATGACGCCCTTGAACTTGATCATGTCGTCGGTGCGCCCGATGATCCGGCCGATCTTGCGCATGCCGCGCCGGCCCGAGGGGCAGTCATAGGGGCGCGGGGAAAGCCGCACGAGGTCGCGCGTGCGCCAGCGCACCACCGGGGAGGCTTCCTTGCGCAGGGTGGTGATGACGATCTCGCCCACCTCGCCCTCGGACACCGGCTTCATGGTCTTGGGATCGAGGATCTCGACGATCACCGTATCCTCGTTGAGGAGTTGGAGTTCATCGTCGGCATGGGTGAAGGGCGTGGAGATGGCGAGGATCGGCCCGCCGGCTTCCGTGGTGCCGTAGATGTTGTGGCTCATGAAGCCCTCGGGCATCTCGGCTTCCAGTTGCGCGCGGAATTCGGCCGAGACCGACTGGCCGCCGAGGATGGCGACCTTCAGCGTCCAGTCATTGCGCGGATTGATGCCCTGATGCTTGGCCGCCTGCACCAGCGTCATCAGCCACAGAGGCGACATGGAGGCGACGTCATAGGCGTGGTCGCGCAGCCAGCGGGCGGCCAGCTCGCCGCGGCCGGGGCCGATGGGGAAATTGGTGCAGCCCACGGCGGAGAAGCCGGCATCCAAGGCCGGCCCGCCGATCCACAGGCCGTAGCCATAGCCCTGATAGGCGCGGAAGCCGGGCTTCACGCCCGCCGCGGTGAGCAGACGCGCCATCTGGGAGGGCAGCAGGCTGTGCAGGTCGTTCTTCGTCATGCCGAAGGTCACCGGCAGGCCGGTGGTGCCGGAGGTGGCGACGAAACGCTCCACCTTGTCCATGGGGACGGTGAGGAACGGGAAGGGATAAAGATCGCGCAGCAGCGACTTGTCCATGAACGGCGCGTTGGCGAGGCCATCCTCGCTGGCGAGATCCTCCGGCTTCATGCCGGCCTGCGCGAAATGCGCCTTCCAGGTGTCGCACTGCGCCAGACGCGCGCCGAGGCCGGCAAGGCCCTCGCGCTGGAGCTTAAGAATACCGTCGCGGTCGAGCGACTCCACCTCAGGATGCTGCATGTGGCTCCTCCCCCATCCGACCGTTGAAACACGCGGCTCTTGTGGCCGCTCCCGGTTGGCAAATTAATAGACCGAACGACTGGTCTATGTAAACGGCGATTTTGATCTGCATCAACGTTGGTGGCGCGCTGACGCGGCGAGGCTACCATGGGGAAGGGAGGGAAGGCACGCGCGGTGAGGCCTATTGCCGGCTCCGCCGGTGTCTTGGTACGTACGGGATCAGCCTGTCGCCCTTGGCACCGCGGCTCCATGCGCCTATAGACCGAATGATCGGAACATTCTTGCAGGTGTGGCCGCCGTGGCGAGAACGCGCTCAGCCGAATACGACAATATCCACGACACCATCCTCGAACGGGCGGCGTCCGTGTTCGCGCAGCGCGGCTATGCCGCCACCTCCATCGGCGACATCGCCGAGGCGTGCGAGTGCTCCAAGTCGCGGCTCTATCACTATTTCACCTCCAAGGAGGCGATCCTTTCCGACATGCTGACCTCCCATGTGGAAAGCCTCCTCATGAAGTGCCGGCAGACCCTCTACGGCTATCAGGACCCGGAGGAGCGCTTCCGCCAGCTCACCCGCCTGTTCCTCGATGTCTATTCCGTCTCGCGCGACCAGCACGTGGCGCTGCTCACCTGCGCCGAGTTCCTCGCGCCCGAGACGCGCAAGGTGCTGGTGGCGAAGCAGCGCGAGCTGATCGCCTATGTGCGGGACATCCT
>JAYSCE010000045.1:0-4452 GCA_041915035.1 Xanthobacter sp. | reverse complement strand
CCATTCCAGCACGGCCCACGTGGACACCATGCTGTTCTTCGGCATGATCAACTGGACCTACACGTGGTACCACGCCGACGGCGCCGTGACGCCCAACGAGTTGGCCGACCGCACGGTGGACCTCTTCGTGAAAGGCTACGCCAACGCCCCCGCGCCTGCGAGCGGCGCGCCCCACGCCAAGCCGGACGGGCGTCATGCCGGCCGGCATGAGGGGCGCGGCGGCAAGGAGTGAGCGTCACGCCGCCGTCCGCTTCATCCGCGCCACCGGGTCGAAGCCCTCCGCCGCCACCTCGTCGAGCGTCAGAACGGCGCCCGCCTCCATGAGCTTCTTCGCCGCCATGTAGGTGCGCGCATCATTCAGCGCATCCACCGCGATCATGCGCCCGTCGCGGAAATACCAGAGCGATTCGCCCCGTTCGGACCGCCGGCGCAGCACCGCGTCGTAACCGCGGTTAAGGCCGACGATCTGCAGTTTCATGTCGTACTGGTCGGACCAGAACCACGGCACCGGCGCATAGGCGCGGGCGTGGCCGAGCATGTCGTCGGCGGCGCATTCCGCCTGGTCCACGGCATTCTGCACGCTCTCCAGCCGCGTCGGCAGGCCCTGGAAGGGGAAGGACGCGCAATCGCCCGCCGCCCAGACGCCGGGCGCCGAGGTTCGGCCGTGGACGTCCACCACGATCCCGTTCTCGCAGGTGAGACCGGCCGCGCGGGCGAGTTCGTCGCGGGGCAGGACGCCGATGCCCACCAGCACCGCATCCACGTCGAGGCGCGTGCCGTCGTCCAGCGCCACTGCCGCTACGGCGCCGTCCCGCGCCTCGACCCCGGCGACGCTGCGGCCTTCCAGGATGCGCACGCCGTGGCCCGCATGGAGCGCGCGGATGGCGTCGGAGGTCTCGGCGCAGGCGACGCGCTCCAGAATGCGCGCGGCCCGCTCCACCACGGTGACGGTGAGCCCGGCCTTCGCCGCCACCGCCGCCGTCTCCAGCCCCACATAGCCGCCGCCGAGCACGAGGAGCCGCCGGCCGGGGCGGATCTCGCCTTCCAGCCGGTCCGCATCGGCAAGGCTGCGCAGTTCGTAGACGCCTGAAAGACCTGCAAATTCCGGGGGCAGCGGACGCGGGCGGGTGCCGGTGGCGAGCGCCAGCTTGGTCCACGCGACGCTGCGCCCACCCACCTCCAGCGTGCGCGCGACAGGATCGAGCGCGGAGACCGGCACGTCCGTCACCAGATCGACACCGAGGCCGCTCCAGAACTCGGCCGGGCGCAGATAAAGCCGGTCCACAGTCCACTCCCGTTTGAGATAGGCCTTGGAGAGCGGCGGACGCTGATAGGGCGGGTGCGGCTCGTCGCCATAGATCGTCAGCGCACCCGAATAGCCGCCATGCCGCAGGCGCAGCGCGAGGGAGGCCGCCGCCTGCCCGGCTCCGACGATGGCGATGTGCTCCTGATCCGTCACCACGTCTTTCATGGCGTCCCCCTTTTGGATATTTATTGACCGAACGTTCTGATTATTATACTGCCGAAATGCGGGCGGCAATCGGCTTTCCCGCGCGCCGTCGGCCCCGACGTTCGGCGCGTGGAGGCCGGTGAAGCCCCCTCCCCCGGCCGCACAGACGGGCACCACATGACGGGCATCACAGCACTCGCAATCCATCTGCCGCGCCTGCGCCTCCAGCGCGCCGCCATGGCCGCCGCCATGGGCTGGCTCTGCCCCCGCGGCGAGACCCGCGGCGCCCGCACTCTGGCCTATTGGGACGAAGACCCCATCACCATGGCGGTGGCCGCCGCCCGGGCGTGTCTGGAGCAGGTCCCCGAGGCCCGCACCACCGTCCGCGCCCTCACCTTCGCCACCACCACCCCGGTGTTCGCCGAGCCGCAGCAGGCGTCCCTCGTCCATGCCGCCCTGCGACTCCCCGAGGCGACCCGGACGCAGGATGCGGGAGGTACCATGAGATGCGGGCTGCTCGCTTTGCATGCCGCTCTTGAATCCGCCGAACCGGCATTGCTGACAGCCGCCGACATGCCGCTGAATACCCCGGGTGGCATGGCTGAAATGCGCTATTCGGATGGGGGTGTCAGTGCCCTCATCGGGTGCGGGCCGGACCTCCTCACCTATCGCGGCGGCGCCAGCCTCTCCGCCCCCTTCATCGAGCGCTACCGGGCCCCCGACCGCTCGCTCGCCACCGATTGGGAGGAGCGCTGGGTGCGGGAAGAAGGCTTCCTCGACCTCGTGCCCCAAGCCATCACGGAAGCCCTTGGAAAGGCGCAGCTTTCCGCTGCCGACATCGACCATTTCGTCCTGCCCTGCGTCATCCCCGGCGCGGCCAAGGCGGTGGCGCAGGCGGCCGGCCTCTCCCGGGCAAAACTGGCGCAACCCCTTGATCTTGAATGCGGAGATACCGGTTCCGCCCACGCCCTCGTGATGCTGGCGCGGGCCATGGAAGACATGCGCCCCGGCGAGCGGGTGCTGGTCGCCCAGTTCGGGCAGGGCGCAACCGCGCTGGTGCTGGAAGCCACCGACGCCATCAGCGCCTTTCCGGCCGCCGCCTCGGCCGCTCTGGCGGATGGCATCGCCGAGGCCAACTATCTGAAACTCCCCATCTTTCGCGGCCTCATGCCATGGGAGCGCGGCCTGCGCGGCCGCTTCCCCGTCAACGAGGCCCTGACCACGGCCTACCGCAATGCCGAGGCCCTGCTGGGCTTCGTCGGCAGCCGCAGCCATGAGACCGGGCAGGTGCAGTTCCCCCCCTCCCGCCTCGCCGTGGCGGAGGCCGGATTGTTCGTGGAAACCCAGCAGCCATGCCCACTTGCGGACCTCGGCGGCACGGTCGCGACCGCCACCGCCGACCGCCTCGCCTTCTCCCGCAGCCCGCCCAATTGCTACGGCCTGATCGACATCCCCGGCGGCGCCCGGCTGATGATGGACTTCACCGACCCCGACGCCGAGCGCCTCGCGACCGGCGATGCGGTGCGTTTCGTGTTCCGCATCAAGGACATGGACGAGCGCACCGGCTTCCGCCGCTATTTCTGGAAGGCGGTCGCGGCCCCCGCGCCGTCCGCCGCAGCCTGACCGGAGGGCGACAAAATGGCCAACGGAATCAAGGACAAGGTCGCCATTCTCGCCATGGGCTGCTCGCGCTTCGGCGAGCGCTGGGACGTGGGGCAGGAAGAGCTGATGGCCGAGGCCTATCTGGAGGCGCTCGGCCATGCCGGCATCGCCCCCGAACAGATTGGCGCGGCTTGGTATTCCTCGCATTATGACGACATCGGCGCCGGCAAGGCCGGCACCCCAATGGCGCAGGCCTTGCGCCTGCCCAACATCGGCGTCACCCGCGTGGAGAACTTCTGCGCCGGCGGCACGGAAGCCTTTCGCGGCGCCGTCTATGCGGTGGCGTCGGGGGCGGTGGACATCGCGCTGGCGGTGGGCGTCGAGAAGCTGAAGGACACGGGCTTCGCCGGCCTGCCCCCGGCCTCGCGCGGCACCTTCGCGCCCATGTATCTGCCGACACACACGAATCCCGGAAACTTCGCCCAGCTGGCTCGGGCCTATGGCACCCGCCACAACATCTCCGCCGGCGACCTCAAGCGGGCCATGGGGCACACCTCCATGAAGAGCCACGCCAATGCGGTGAAGAACAAAAACGCCCATCTGCGCAAGGCCATAACCGTCGAGCAGGCGGTAAATGCGCCACTGGTGGCGGACCCGCTGGGCCTGTTCGATTGCTGCCCGGTGTCGGACGGCGCCGCCTGCGCCATCGTCACCACGCCGGAAATCGCGCAAAGCCTTGGAAAGACGCCGGTTCTGGTGAAGGCCATCCAGCTCGTCGCCTCCAATGGCTGGGAGGTGCAGAGCAGCGGCTGGAACGGCTCCTATGTCCACACGGCCCGCATCGCCGCGCGACGCGCCTATGCCGAGGCAGGCATTTCCGATCCGCGCGCGCAACTGAGCTTCACCGAGCTGCACGATTGCTTCTCCATCACCGAACTGGTGACGCTGGAGGACATCGGCCTCGCCGACGAGGGCATCGCCTGGAAACGCATGCTGGACGGGGCTTTCGACGCGGAAGGCGCCCTGCCCTGCCAGGTGGACGGCGGGCTGAAATGCTTCGGCCACCCCGTCGGCGCTTCGGGCCTGCGCATGCTCTACGAATGCTGGCTGCAGCTCACCGGACAGGCCGGCGAACGCCAGCTCGGCAATCCCAGCCTCGCTCTCACCCACAATCTGGGCGGTGCGCCAGCGCAGAACGTCTGCTCCATCACCATTGTCGGTGCCGCCTGATCCGACCGTGGCGGCCCGCTGACTGCCCCGCCGCCCGGCACCTGCCGGCGGCGGGGTTTTTTATTGGGAGCGAGAGGCTTAGCCCTTCTGCCAGTCTGTGAATGTCTTGCCCTCGCGCACGAGCTGAACGAGGAGCGGTGCGGGTTCGGAGCCGGCGCCGCCGGTGGCGT
>JAYSCE010000044.1:11627-14200 GCA_041915035.1 Xanthobacter sp. | reverse complement strand
GGACGAGTTCGCCCGCCCCCTGCAGGAACTGGTCACCGAATATTGCTGGGGCGCCATCTGGGGCCGGCCGGGGCTGGAACGCAGGACGCGCAGCATGCTCAATATCGTCATGCTGTCGGCCCTGAACCGTCCGCACGAACTCAAGCTCCATGTGCGCGGCGCCCTGACCAACGGCGTCACCCGCGACGAAATCCGCGAGGTGGTGCTGCAGGTCGCCATCTATTGCGGCGTACCGGTGGCGCTGGAGACCTCGCGAATCGCGCAGGAGGTGTTCCGCGAGGTGGACGCCGCCGCGGCCGGTTGAGGATCGTCGTTGCGATCCTACTCTGGCGGGGAGGAGCCGACAGGCGCCACCTTCCCGCCGGGGCGGTGCAGCAGGGTCAGCGACAGATAGGCGCCCACCCACGAGCCCGTGGCGGCAAAGACCACATAGACCCAGTTCTCCGTGTAGCTGATGACGGCGAACGAGGAGAGCATGTACCAGACGCTGGACCAGTTGGCCGCCGAGAGGCGTCGCCGCGCGACCACGGCCGAGGTGAAGGCCACATAGCAGGCGTCGGTGGCGGCCGTGGCGATGAAGACCCCGAGCGCGATGAGCGGGTCGAGGGCTGAGAAGGCGCCGAGAATATGCTGCATGGGCGGCCCGTGATGGCAGGGGTGTCCGGGCCACCATCATGGCGTAGCTTGAAGGCCAGTGACAGCGGCGCCAGCCTCGCTTACGCCGACCAGATGCCGCTGCTTGAGGCTTGCCGAACATAGTTGACGAGATAGTCGGTGAACACGCGGATCTTCGCCGGCAGGCGCTCGCGGTTCTGGTAGGCGATGTTCATGGTGAGCATGGGCAATTGCCAATCTTGCATCACCGCCACCAGCCGGCCCGAGGCGAGATCCTCCTGCACGATGTAGAGCGGCTGGATGAGGATGCCGAGCCCCGAGAGGGCGGCCTGCCGGATCACCTGCCCGTCGTTGCAATCCAGCGCGCCGGTGATGCGCACTGTGCGCTCCGCGTCGCCCTTGGTGAGGCGCAGGGAGAAGGGATCCTGTGCGAGATTGTACACCAGCATGTCGTGGCGCGTGAGGTCCGCCGGCTCGCGCGGGCGGCCGTGCTCCTCCAGATAGGCGGGGGACGCCGCCAGCACCCGCCGCATCCGCCCGAGGCGGCGCACGATGATGTTGGTGTCCGGCTCGTGCAGCCGGGTGCGGATGGCGACGTCGATGCCGGCCTCGATGAAGTCGAGATAGCGGTTCGCCACCGCGATATGCACGTTGAGCTTGGGATAGAGCTTGCGGAATTCCGGAAGCATGGGCGCGAGATAGATGGTGGCGAACGAGAGCGAACTGGTCACCCGCAGCACGCCCTGCGGGGCGAGGGTGTGCTCGTTCACCGCCTCTTCTGCTTCGGCAAGTTCGGTGAGCAGCGTGCCGCTGCGCTGGTAGAATTCCTGGCCTGCCTCCGTCAGCCAGAGGCGGCGGGTGTTGCGTTCCACGAGGCGCGCGGCGAGACGCTCCTCCAGCGCCGCGAGATGCCGGCTCGCCGCCGCATTGGACATGCCCAGCGCCTCCGCCGCGCGCGAGAGGCTGCGCAGCTCGGCGGTCTTTACGAACACCTCGATCTGGGTCAGGCGATCCATATTTCCACTTCGCGCAAAAGACCGTTCCGGAAAATCCCGTTTATTTCCGCTGCGTGCAAGTCAAAACTCACATCCAACGAAAGACCAATAGGTCGAGGAAAACGCCAATGATGGGACCCATCCGGCACATCGTGATGTGGCGGGTCAGCGGAGACACGCGCGAGGAGCGCGCCGCCGCCCGCCAGAAGGTCAAGGCCGCGTTCGAGGGCCTGCGCGGCCGCGTCGCCGGCATGACCCGCGTCGAGATCGGTCTCGACATCTCCGATGTGGATTATGCCTGCGACGTGGTGCTGGTGTCCGAATTCGCCACCGCCGCCGATCTCGCTGCCTATGCCTCCCATCCCGAGCATCTGCGTGTCCGGCAGGAGCTGGCGGACCTGCGCATCGCCCGCTTCCAGGTGGATTATGTGGCCGAGGACGCAGCCTTCGGCGCCATCGAGCCCCGTGCGCCCGCTGCCCCTTCGGTTGCGCGTCCGCGCGGCGCGCTTCTCGCCGGCGAGTGAGCCCCAAGGCGCGCCTGTTCGTGCCGCAGACGGATCTGAATCATGATCGAGACCTTCACCTACGAGGCCCTGCCCATCCGCGTCCGTTTCGGCCGCGGCACCGTCGCCGAGGTCGGCGCCGAAGTGGCGCGGCTCGGCGCGCAGCGGGCGCTGGTGCTGACCACGCCGCAGCAGGCGGGGGAGGGCGAGCGCATCGGCGGGCTCATCGGTGAAGCCTGCGCGGGGGTTTTCCCCGGCGCCACCATGCACACGCCAGTGGAGGTGACCGAGCAGGCGCTGGCCGCGCTGAAGGCGGCCGATGCGGATTGCGTCGTGGCGCTGGGCGGCGGCTCCACCACCGGCCTCGGCAAGGCGCTGGCGCTGCGCACCGGCGTGCCGCAGCTCGTCATCCCCACCACCTATGCGGGCTCGGAGATGACGCCCATCCTCGGCGAGACGC
>JAYSCE010000044.1:0-11617 GCA_041915035.1 Xanthobacter sp. | reverse complement strand
CGGTCATCTACGACGTGGATCTCACACTCACCCTGCCACCCGGCCTCTCCGCCACCTCCGGCGTCAATGCCATCGCCCATGCGGTGGAGGCGCTCTATGCGCGGGATCGCAATCCGGTGATCTCGCTGATGGCGGAGGACGGTATTCGCACGCTCTCCTCCGCGCTGCCCATTCTCATCCACGAGCCGGCGAACATCGAGGCCCGCACCATGGCGCTCTACGGCGCGTGGCTGTGCGGCTGCTGCCTCGGCGCGGTGGGCATGGCGCTGCACCACAAGCTCTGCCACACGCTCGGCGGCACTTTCAACCTGCCGCACGCGGAGACTCACACCATCGTCCTCCCCCACGCGGTGGCCTACAATGCCCCCGCCGCGCCGGAGGCCATGGCGGCCATCACGCGGGCCCTCGGCGCGCCGGATGCGGCGCAGGGGCTGTTCGATCTGGTGCGGGCGCTGGGCGTGCCGCGCGCGCTGTCGGATATCGGTATGCCGGCGGACGGCATCGAGACGGCCTCCGATCTCGCCGTCGAAAACCCCTACTGGAACCCGCGTCCGGTGACCCGCGACGGCATTCGCGACCTCATCGCCCGCGCCTATTCCGGCGAGCGGCCGGTGGCGGCGGTGCCGGCGGAGGAGGCGGCCTGATGGGCGCGCGCACCCTCATCTGTGGCGCCACCATCCTCTCGATGGAGCCCGCGGTCGGCGACCTGCCGAAGGGCGACATCCTGATCGAGGACGGCCGCATCGCCGCCATCGGCCCCGCCATCGAGGCGGGGGATGCGGAGAACGTGGATGGGGCAGGGCGCATCTGCGTGCCCGGCTTCGTCAACGCCCACATGCACACGTGGCAGACGGGGCTCCGCAGCCTTGCCGCCGACTGGACGCTGCTGGAATATTTTCGCTGGGTCCACGCGGGCCTCGCCACCCGCTTCCGGCCCGAGGACATCGGCATCGCCACGCTGGTCGGCGCGCTCGGGCAGATCGATGCCGGCACCACCACGCTGGTGGACTGGTGCCACAACAACCCGACACCGGCCCATACCGACGCGGCGGTGGCCGCTCTTCAGGACAGCGGCATCCGCGCCGCCTTCTTCCACGGCTCCCCCAAGCCGGACCCCAAGCCTGGCGAGCCGCATTTCTCCGAGGTGCCACACCCGCGCGCCGAGATCGAGCGCCTCATGCGCGGCCCGTTCGCCCGCACGGATGGGCTGCTGACGCTGGGCCTCGCGATCCTTGGCCCGCATTACTCCACCATGGAGGTCGCCCGCGCCGATTTCCGGCTGGCCCGCGAGTTCGGCCTCGTCGCCTCCATGCACCAGGGCGGCGGCGCGGCGAAGACGCCGGGCGGCTGGGAGACGCTGATCGCCGAAGGGCTGGTCGGCCCCGGCATCAATGTTGTTCACGGCAACGATCTCTCCGACGAGATGTTCGCCCGCCTGGTGGACCTCGGCGCCTCCTTCTCGGTGACGCCGGAGAATGAGATGACGCAGGGCCACGGCTTCCCGGTCACCGGCCGCCTCCTCAAGCGCGGCGCGGCGCCCTCCCTCGGGGTGGACCTCGAAAGCGTGCTGGCCGGCGACATGATGGGCGTCGCGCGCATCGCCCTCGGCATGCAGCGGGTGCTGGACAATACGGACAGCCGCCGTGAGACCGGCGCCATCCCGCCCACCTCCACCGTTCGCGTGCGTCAGGCGCTGGAATGGATCACCATCGAAGGCGCGCGGATGCTGGGCCTCGACGCCCGCATCGGCTCCCTCGCCCCCGGCAAGCAGGCGGACCTCGTGCTCATCGACGCCCGCGCGCTGCATCTCCAGCCGGTGCATGATCCCGTCGCCACGGTGGTGATGCAGGCGGGGCGCGGTGACATCGAGGCGGTGATGATCGCCGGCCGTTTCATGAAGAAGAACAGGACGCTGCTCGCCACCGGCCTCGACGAGAAGCTCGCCCGGCTCAAAGCCTCGGGCGCGCGCATCGTCGATGAGCTGGGCCTCGGCAAGAAGGCGGCGTGAGGAGAGGATGATGGCTGATACTTTGACCCTCGGATGGATCGGGCTCGGCAAGATGGGACTGCCCATCTCCACCCGCCTCGCCGGCGCGGGCCGCGACATCGCCGGCTTCGACCGCGATCAGGAGCGCATCGCCGAGGCCGCCGCCGGCGGCGTCACGCCCGCCGCGACGCTGGAGGATGCGGCCGGCCGCGACATCGTCTTCACCTCGCTGCCCGACGATAAGGCACTCAGGGCTGTCGCGCTGGAGGGGCCGCTGCTCGCGGCCATGCGCAAGGGCGCGATCCTGGTGGAGACCTCCACCGTCAGCCCCGGCATCTCCGCCGAGTTGGGTGCAGCCGCCGAGCGTGCGGGCATCCACTATCTGCGCGCGCCGGTTTCCGGCAACGCCGCCATCGCCCACACCGGCAACCTCACCTGCTTCGTCTCCGGACCGCGCGCGGCGTTCGACACGTTCGAGCCGGTGGCCAAGGATTTCACCCGCGCCCAGAAATATCTCGGGACGCAGGAGGAGGCGCGCTACGCCAAGCTCTCCGTGAACCTGATGATCGCAGTCTCGGCGGCCATGATGGGCGAGAGCATCGTGCTCGCCCGCAAGGGGAATTTGGCCTGGCAGGACATCCTGGACGTGCTCACCAACAGCGCGGTTGGCTCGCCCATGGTCCATTACAAGGCCAAGAGCCTTGAGACGCGCGACTTCAATTCGACGTTCTCCTGCCGGCAGATGGCCAAGGACCTCGACCTCATCGTCGGGGCCGGCCACGCCGCCGAGATGGCCATGCCCCTCGCCACGCTCACGCGGGAGATCTACGGCGCGCTGATCGGGCGTGGAGAGGGCGAGGCGGACTTCATTGCCCCGGTCCGTCTCGCCGAATGGCTCGCCGGATTGGGCGAGCCGGATCTCGAGAAAAACGACGGGAGGCTCGCATGAGGAACTTCGACCAGTTTTCCATCACCGAGGCGGTGCTGGAGCGCGTCGCCAACGCGCCTGATGCCCGCATCCGCGAGATCAGCGAGGCGCTCGTGCGCCACCTGCACAATTTCGTCCGCGAGGTGCGCCCCACCCAGGCGGAATGGGAGAAGGGCATCGCCTTCCTCACCGACACCGGCCACATGTGCACCGGCACGCGGCAGGAATTCATCCTGCTGTCGGATACGCTCGGCGTCTCCATGCTGGTGGACGCCATCAATCACGACCACCAGACGGCGGTCACCGAGAGCACCGTGCTTGGCCCCTTCTATGTGGAAGGCCCGCCGGAGGTGGCGAACGGCACCGACATTTCCGGGCATCTGGAAGGCGAGCCCATGTTCGTCTCCGGCTCGGTCGCGACGCTGGACGGTGCGCCGCTGGTGAATGCCATCGTTGATGTCTGGCACTCGGACGTGGACGGCTATTACGACGTGCAGCATGAGGAGAACGGCCTTGTGGCCCGCGCCCGCCTGCGCACGGACGATCAGGGCCGCTTCGCCTTCTGGTCCATCAAGCCCGCAGCCTATCCCATCCCGCACGATGGCCCGGTGGGCAAGATGCTGGAGGCGCAGGGGCGCCATCCCTGGCGGCCGGCCCATGTGCATTTCATGATCGAGGCGCCCGGCCACGAGAAGCTCGTGACCCATGTGTTCGTGGCCGGCGACCAATATCTCGACAGCGACTCGGTGTTCGGCGTGAAGGACTCGCTCATCCGCGAGTTCACCGCCCATGCGCTCGGCACTGCGCCGGACGGCCGGGTGATGGACGCGCCCTGGTGCCAGCTCACCTACGATTTCAAGCTCAACCCCGTCTCCGCCGCGGCTTCGCAGGCGGCGTAACGGGATGGACGCGCAGCAAGCCCGGCCAACGGGACGCGCGAAGGGAGGAACGCATGTCTGCCCATATGCCCATCGCGGCGCATCCCATGGATGGCCTGCTGGCGCGCCTCGCCGCCATCGTCGGGGAGCGGGCCACCCGCGCGCCCGGCGTGCTCGCCGACCATGGCCGCAGCGAAGCCTATCACGCGGCGACCCCGCCGGACGTGGTGGTCTACCCGGAGAGCAGCGCCGAGGTGCAGGCCATCGTGCGCCTGTGCCGAGAGGCGAAGGTGCCGGTCGTCGCCTTCGGCGCGGGCACCTCGCTGGAGGGCAACGCGGCGGCGCTCCACGGCGGCGTCTGCCTCGACATGGGGCGGATGAATGCGGTGCTCAAGGTGAATGCGGAGGATATGGACGTGACCGTCCAGCCCGGCATCACCCGCAAGCAGCTCAACGCCCATCTGCGCGACACCGGCCTCTTCTTCCCCATCGATCCCGGCGCGGATGCCTCCATCGGCGGCATGACCTCCACGCGCGCCTCGGGCACCATGGCGGTGCGCTACGGCACCATGAAGGACAATGTTCTCGCGCTGGAAGTGGTGCTGGCGGACGGTCGCGTCATCCGTACCGCGCAGCGCGCCCGCAAGTCCGCCGCCGGCTATGACCTCACCCGCCTGTTCGTCGGGGCCGAGGGTACGCTCGGCATCATCACGCAGGTGACGCTGAAGCTGCATCCGCAGCCTGAGGCCATCTCCTCGGCCGTCTGTGCCTTTCCCGATCTCAAGGCCGCCGTGGACACGGCCATCGCCGTCATCCAGTCCGGCGTGCCGGTGGCGCGGGTGGAATTGCTCGACGCGGTGATGATGCGCGGCATGAATTTGCACGCCAAGCTCGGCCTGCCCGAGGTGCCCCACCTGTTCTTCGAGTTCCACGGCTCCAAGGCCTATGTGGCCGAGCAGGCGGAGACCACTGAGGCACTGGCGGCCGAGTTCGGTGGCGAGGGCTTCCAGTGGGCGACGACGCCGGAGGAGCGCAGCCGCCTCTGGCACGCCCGCGACAACACGCTCTATGCCGGCCTCGCGCTGCGCCCCGGCGCGAAGGCGATGATTACCGACGTGTGCGTGCCCATCTCCCGCCTCGCCGAATGCCTGGTGGAGACGGCGGCGGATATCGCGCAGACCGGCCTCACCGCCCCGGTGGTGGGCCATGTGGGCGACGGCAATTTCCACCTTCTGGTGCTGATCGATCCCGCCAGCGCCGAGGAACTCGCCCGCGCCAAGGCCTTCTGCGATCGCCTCGCCCGCCGCGCCATCGCGCTGGAAGGCACCTGCACCGGCGAGCACGGCATCGGCTTCGGGAAGATGGACTTCCTGCCCCTCGAGCTCGGCGATGCGGTGGACGTGATGCGCCTCGTGAAGGGCGCGCTCGATCCCGACGGCATTCTCAATCCCGGCAAGATCTTCCGGCCCCGCGACACACAGCAAGGAGACGCACCATGAGGGCGGTCATGGCAACGACGCCTCGCCTGGAACTGGCCGCGCCCCCGGCCGTGCCTGCCACCCCCATCCTAGAGCTGAAAGGCATTTCCAAGACCTTCCCAGGCGTGAAGGCGCTGGACGACGTGTCCTTCGCCGTGTGGCCCGGCGAGGTGCACATGCTCCTCGGGGAGAACGGCGCCGGCAAGTCCTCGCTCATGAAGGTGCTGTGCGGCGCCTATCAGGCGGATGCGGGCGAATACTTCCACAACGGCGAGAAGGTGGAGATCCGCTCCCCCGCCGATGCGAGGCGCTTCGGAATCGCGGTGATCTTCCAGGAATTCTCGCTCGTCCCTTATCTGGACGTGGCGCAGAACATCTTCCTCGGCCGCGAGTTTCCCTCGCGCATTCCCGGCCTCATGGACCGGCGCCGCCTCTACCGCGAGGCGCGCAAAGTGCTGGACCTCATCGGCCTCGACGTGGACCCGCGCACCAAGGTGCACCAGCTCGGCGTCGCCCAGCAGCAGATGGTGGAGATCGGCAAGGCGCTGTCGCAGGATGCCCGGATCCTGGTCATGGATGAGCCCACCGCCGCGCTCTCCGACCGCGAGACCGAGCGCCTGTTCGAGGTGATGCGCCAGTTGCAGGCGAAGGGCGTCGCCCTCGTCTACATCTCCCACCGCATGGCCGAGGTGTTCGCCCTCGGCGACCGCATCACCGTGCTGCGCGACGGCAAGCTGGTGGGCCGCGCGCTCCCCGGCGAGACCTCGCCGGACGAGCTGGTGCGGATGATGGTCGGCCGCAACGTGGACATGTCCTATCCCCGCCGCTTCGCCACAGAGCCCGGCGAGGTGGTGCTGGAGACGAAGGGGCTCTCCTCCACCAACGGCATCCGCGACATCGACCTGAAGGTCCGCGCGGGCGAGATCGTCGGCCTCTGCGGCCTCGTCGGCTCCGGCCGCACCGAGGTGGCGCGCGCCATCTTCGGCGCCGATCCGGTGACGGCGGGCGAGGTGCACATCTTCGGCAAGGCCAAGACCGGCGGCCCGGACGCCACCGCGTTCGCCGGCGTCGGCCTCATTCCGGAGAGCCGCAAGGCGGAGGGCCTCGCCCTCATCCGCACCGTCAGCGACAATCTCGCCGTGGCGGGCCTGACGAAGCTATTTCCGAGCAACATGTTCTCCCCCGGCAAGGCGCGCCGCTCAGCGCAGGAACTGATCCAGCGCCTGCGGATTGCGACCCCCTCACCGAACCAGAGCGTCGCCGTTCTCTCCGGCGGCAATCAACAGAAGGTGGTGATCGGCAAGTGGCTCGCCGCCGGCACCCGCCTGTTCATCTTCGATGAGCCCACCCGCGGCATCGATGTGGGTGCCAAATCCGAGATCTTCGCCCTGATCGACCAACTGGTCGCCGAAGGGGCGGCGGTGCTCATGATCTCCTCCGAGCAGGCGGAGATCGTCCATGTCTGCGACCGCGCCTACGTCATGCGTGGCAAGCGCATCGTCGGCGAGCTTGGCCGCGCCGACCTCTCCGAAGAGAACATCGTCCGAATGGGGATGCACGATGAGTGACCACGCCCTCTCTCCCTCCGCCCCCGCGCGGGCGCGCATCCCCTCCGTGCCCGGCGTTGCCGTGGCTCTCGTTGGCCTCGGCGTGCTGTTCGCGGTGGCGAGCCCCGGCTTTCTCTCTGCCGGCAACCTCTCCAACATCCTGGTGCAGTCGGTGATCCTGCTGCTCCTCGCTTTGCCCATGACGCTCATCATCATGACGGAGGGGCTGGACCTCTCCATGGGCGCGGTGCTCACCCTCGCCTCGCTGGTGCTGGCTCTGATCGTGGTGGCGACGCAATCGCTGGTGCTGGGTCTCGCCGGGGCGCTGGGCGTGGGCCTCGCCTTCGGCCTCGCCAACGGCTGGCTGGTGTCGGTGCTGGGCATCCCTCCCTTCGTCGCAACGCTCGGCACGCTCGGCGCAGCACAGGGGCTCGCGCTCATCGTGTCGGACGGGCAGAGCGTGGTGGGCATCCCGCGCTTCGTGCGGCAAGTCTATTCCGGCGAGGTGGCGGGCATCCCGAACCCCATCCTCATCGGCGCGGGCTTCTACGCCCTCTTCCACGTGCTGCTCTATCACACCCGCTTCGGCACCTACATCTGCGCGCTGGGCGGCAATCGCGAGGCGCTGACGCTGGCGGGCGTGAAGTGGCGGCGGCTGCTCATCTCCGTCTACATGCTCGGCGGGGCGATGGCCGGCGTCGCGGCGCTCCTGATGACGGCGCGCATGAATGCCGGTCATCCCACCGCCGCGATCGGCATGGAGTTCGACGCCATCGCCGCCGTGGCGCTGGGCGGCACCTCCTTCGAGAAGGGCAACGGCTGGATCTTCGGCACCCTCCTGGGCGTGCTCACCGTGGGCGTGCTGCGCAACGGGCTGAACCTCATGGCCGTGCCCTCCTCGGTGCAGGTGGCGTGCATCGGCGTCCTCGTCATCTTCGCCCTCTTCCTCGATGGCATGCGGAGCAAGAAGTCATGAGCCTCGCTGGCGACATCTCCGCGGGCACGCCCCGCATCCATCTGTCCAAGGACATGCAGCAGCTCATTTACCGGCTGCTGGCGGCGGGCCTCCTGTGCGTCGCGCTGAGCGTCGCGACGGATGCCTTCTTCACCACCAACAACATCCTCAACGTGCTGCGGCAGGCGAGCCTCCTGTTCTTCCTCGCCTCGGGGTTGACGCTCGTGATCCTCACAGGGGGGCTCGACCTCTCGGTGGGCGCGAACATCGGGCTCTCCGCCTGCCTCGCCGCCACCGTCATCAAGGCCACCGGCTCACCGGCGCTGGGGACGCTCACCGGGCTCGCCAGCGGCTGCGTCATCGGCATCTGCAACGGGCTGATGGTGGCAAAGCTGCGCATCCCCTCCTTCATCGCCACCTACGGCATGCTGTGGGTGCTGCACGGGCTGACCTATTACTACATGGCGGGGGAGACCATCCACGGCTTCCCGCCCGGCTTCCGCCAGATCGGCTCGGGCTATTTCCTCGGCATCCCGATCCCGGTCTATCTGATGATCGGTTTCCTCGTGGCCGGCGCCGTCTTCGCCCAGCGCACGGTCTGGGGGCAGCAGATCTATGCCATCGGCGCCAATCCGGTGGCGGCGCGGCTGTCCGGCATCCCCGTCGATCGCCGCCTCATCCTCGTCTACGCTTTCTCCGGCGCCATGGCGGGGGTCGCCTCCATCGTCTTCCTCGCCCGGCTGAATTCGGCCGAGGGCGACATCGGCGAGGCGATGACGCTGCCGGCCATCGCGGCGGTGCTCATCGGCGGCGCCTCGCTGTTCGGCGGGGTGGGCAGTGTGTTCGGCACCTTCGTCGGCGCCCTCATCCTCACCCTGGTGCTGAACGGTATGAACCTGCTCGCGGTCAACGCCAGCTGGCAGCCGCTGGTGACGGGCGTGATCGTCGTCTTCGCGGTGTGGCTCGACATGATCGGCCGCAAGCGGTCCTGAAGCGTAATTGAAGTTAACAAATGTCAAAGACTAAAAATCGGAGGAAGACCCCATGAAAAAGCTCAAGCTCATCGCCGCCGCGCTGCCGGTGGCGCTCCTGTCCACCGGGGCGATGGCCGCGGACGAGACCATCGCCGTCTTCACCAAGAACCAGACCAACCCCTATTTCCAGACCGTGCGCGTGGGCGCCGAGGCCGCAGCCAAGTCCATGGGCGCCAAGGTGGTCCACTACATTCCCACCAAGCCGGACTCGATCCCCGAGCAGCTCAGCCAGATCGAGGACGTGATCGTCAAGAAGCCGAGCGCCATCGTCTTCGTCCCGGTGGATTACAAAGCCATGGTGCCGGGCGTGGAGCAGATCAACGACGCCAAGATCCCGGTGGTGAACGTCACCGACCGCTCGGCCGGCGGCAAGTTCCTCGCCTTCGTCGGCGCGGACGATTACAGCCTCGGCCTCGAGACCGGCCGCTACCTGCTCAAGGAGATGGGCGGGAAGGGCAATGTGGTGATCCTGGAAGGCGTGAAGGGGTCGCTCACCAACATCGACCGGGTGCGCGGCTTCAATGACGCCATCAAGGAAAACAAGGATGTGAAGCTGCTGGCCAGCCAGCCGGCCAACTACCAGCGCCTTCAGGGTCTGCAGGTGATGGAGAACCTCATGCAGTCGCATCCGCAGATCGACGGCGTGCTGGCCGCCAACGATGCCATGGCCATCGGCGCCATCGAGGCGCTGGACGGCGCCAACCGCAAGGCCAAGGTCATCGGCATCAACGGCACCAAGGAGGCGATCGACGCCATCAAGGCCGGCAAGCTGCTCGCCTCGGGCGATTACAACGGCTTCGTGCAGGGCTGCATCGGCACCATGGTGGCCATCCGCGCGCTGCGCAACGAGGCCATCGTGAACGAGGTGGTGCTGAAGCCCACCGTGGTCAACGCCTCCAACTACCAGCCTTATGACGTCCCGCTGGAAGCCCGCGCCTGCCCGAGCTGGGCGGACGCCGCCGCCATGGCCACCAAGGCGCCCACCAAGACGAACTGACCCCCTGACGCCGTTCTGAAAAGACGGCGTGTTATCAACCATACGGGGCGACACCGGCTTGAGGCCGCGTGCCGCCCCGATCGTGAAGGAACCCTTCTGATGCTATTCGCCATCCACGGCGTCGACCGCCCGGGCGCGCTCGACACCCGACTCGCCCATTACGAGGCGCACAAGGCCTTCCTCTCTGACACCTCCGCGTTCGGAGTGCAGATCGTCATGTCCGGCCCGTTGGTGGCGGATGATGGAACCACGATGATCGGCAGCCTCTTCCTCATCGAAGCGCCCGACCGCGCCGCCGTCGAGGCATTCAACGCCGCCGACCCTTTCAAGAAGGCGGACATCTGGGAGCGCGTGACCATCACCGGCTTCCTCCGCCGGCAGGGCTGAATACCGATCCCATTTCAAGGAGACGACACATGTCCAGCGATGCCCGCCCGATCCGGGTGGTGGGAATTTCCGGCAGCCTGCGCAAGGGCTCCTACAACACGATGGCGCTGAAGGCGGCCATGGAGCTTGCCCCCGAGGGCATGACCATCGAGGCGGCCGAGATCGGCGACTTGCCGCATTACAATGACGATGTGCGCCTCGCCGGCTATCCTCCGGAGGTCGAGCGCTTCCGCGCCCAGCTGGCGGCGGCGGATGCCGTCCTGTTCGTGACGCCGGAGTACAATTACTCCATCCCCGGCGTGCTGAAGAACGCCATCGACTGGGCCTCGCGCCCGCCGAACCAGCCATTCGACAACAAGCCGGTCGCCATCATGGGCGCCAGCATGGGCGTGCTCGGAACGGCGCGGGCGCAGTATCAGCTGAGGCAGATGCTGGTGTTCCTGAACGCCTTCCCGCTGAACAAGCCGGAAGTGATGATCGGCGCCGCCCAGACCAAGTTCGACGCCGCCGGCGCCCTGACCGACGAGGCGACGGCGGACTTCATCCGCCAGCTCCTCACCGCGCTCGCCACCTGGACCGAACGCCTGCGCTGAGCTGCTCCTCAAACAGCAGCGGCGAGAGGCATGGCCCCTCGCCGCTGCTTTTTTGTGTCGACCTAAAAGCGGCAATCACACCCGCTCCAGCGCCACCGCGATGCCCTGGCCGACGCCGATGCACATGGTGCTCAAGGAGCGCTTGCCGCCGGTGAGCGAGAGTTCCAGCGCCGCCGTGCCGGTGATGCGCGCGCCGGACATGCCGA
This sequence comes from Xanthobacter sp., assembly GCA_041915035.1. Classification (GTDB taxonomy): domain Bacteria; phylum Pseudomonadota; class Alphaproteobacteria; order Rhizobiales; family Xanthobacteraceae; genus Xanthobacter. The sequence continues at coordinate 627 of JAYSCE010000044.1, read as the reverse complement.
GGGGATGGCCGAGGGCGATGGCGCCGCCATTGGGGTTCACCCGGGCGTCGTCATCGGCGATGCCGAGATCGCGCAGGGTGGCGAGGCCCTGGGAGGCGAAGGCCTCATTCAGCTCGATCACGTCGAAATCGGCCGGGGTGAGGCCGAGGCGCGCCATCAGCTTCTTGGAGGCCGGCGCCGGGCCGATGCCCATGATGCGCGGCGGCACGCCCGCCGCCGCTCCGCCCAGCACGCGGGCGATGGGGGTGAGGCCGTACTTCGCCGCCGTCTCCGCATCGGCGAGGATCAGCGCGGCGGCGCCGTCATTGACGCCCGAGGCGTTGCCGGCCGTCACCGTGCCGCCCTTGCGGAACGGGGTCGGGAGCTTGGCCAGCGCCTCGATGGTGGTGGCGCGCGGATGCTCGTCCCGCTCCACGATCACAGGCTCGCCCTTGCGCTGGGGGATGGAGACGGGGACGATCTCCCGCGCCAGCCGCCCGTTCGCCTGCGCCGCCGCCGCCTTGGCCTGCGAGCGCAGGGCGAAGGCGTCCTGGTCGGCGCGGTTGACGGCGAAGTCCTCGGCCACGTTCTCGGCCGTCTCGGGCATGGAATCCACGCCGTACTGCGCCTTCATCAGCGGGTTCACGA
>JAYSCE010000043.1:0-14655 GCA_041915035.1 Xanthobacter sp. | reverse complement strand
GATCCGCGCAGCACGCCGCGGAAGGCGAAATAGAGGAAGGGCAGGAGGAAAGCGAAGCCAATGACCCGGCCGAGCAGCCGGTGGCCCCATTCCCACCAATAGATGCGCTTGAAAGCCTCCAGCCCCATGCCCTTGTTGAGGATCTCGTACTGGGGAATCGCCTTGTAGCGATCGAATTCTGCTTGCCAGTCGGCCTGCGACATGGGGGGCAGGGCGCCGGTGACGGGCTTCCATTCGGTGATGGAGAGACCGGATTCGGTGAGGCGCGTGGCGCCGCCCACCACCACCATGGCCACGATCAGCGCCGCGACGAAATAGAGCCAGAGGCGGACGGCCTTGATCCCGGGGCGGGGACGGTCGGCGATCAGAGTAACGGCTTCGGCGTGCGACATGTGATCTCGACTCCGCGTGCGCGGTCTTGCTGCGTGGCCCCTCCGGATCGATCCGTTATAGAGAGCCAGTGTGCCGCGCAAGGGAGCGGGTGCCGCATGCCGCTTCGGCACGGCGGGCATCCTCGCGGCGAGGGAGTGAGCGAGAATGCCCCAACGCCTGCGCAAGCTTATCGGTACCGTCTTGATGCTGGTGCTGGTCGTCTTCTGGGCGCTCATGGCCATGGCGCTGGCGCAGGGCCGGGTGACCGAACTGCATTGGGCTCTGCAGACGGTCTGCTACGTGCTTCTCGGCAGCCTGTGGGTGCTCCCGGCGGCGCTCATCATCCGCTGGATGGAGCGTCCCGACAAAAAGACGTGATTTAATATGATCTTGTGGCAACCTCCTCAGTTTTCACGCGAGCCCAATTTCCGTCGCAGCCGGCGACGAAATGCAAAAAGGCCCGGCTGGGCCGGGCCTTCTGATGAGAATCGATTAGTGGATCAGGCTGCGCCGGCGAGGCGTTCCGGCATAGCCGGTTGAACGGTCTCCCGGGCATCGAGGGATGGCGTGGCGAGGTGATCCTCATCCTTGGGCGCCTCCTCATCGGTCCGGCCTGAGGCGAGGCAGAGCATCACCACGCGACCGAATTTCTTGTCCGCGAGAGCGTCGAATATCTCAACGGCGGCCGTCGGGGCTGCATCGTCGGCATTGAGGCAGACGACGAGGGGATCAAGACCGGCCAGACGACGACCGCCGCGCGCGGCCGACAGGCTGGGGGCGGCAACCACCACATAGTCATAGGTCCGCTTGAGAGCTTCCAGCACCAAGGCGAGCCGTTCTGCGCCCACCACGGCGGAGCCAGACAGCACGTCGCGGCCGGGCGGGATCACGTGAGCCCGCGAGCGGGCGTCGCGATGGATGGTCTCGCCGAAGCCAGCCACCCCGAACAGAAGCTCGCTCATCCCCGGTGCCCACGGGTCAGACACCAGGGCGGCGAGGCTCTCGGCGCTGCCATCCAGCGCCACCAACGCCACCCCGGCATCCTCGGACAGGCGACGGGCGAGGGAGACCGCGCAGGTGGCGGACGCCTCGGGCAGGTCGTCGGAGGTGAGGAGAATCAGCCGCGCTGACCCACCTGCTGATGCGAGATGCGCGGCGAGGCGGTCGACTGCCGCCTCGGCATCGAGCCCGGCGCCCTCGGGGGCGCCGATCCAGGTGATGCGATGGCTGTCGCTCAGCTCGACGGGCAGGACCGCGCCATCCACCAAGCCTTCTGCTTCGGCGGGGCGGTTCACGGTGCGCCGCGCGATGACGAGGAGGGCAGCGAAGGCCGCGAGCAACCCGAGGGCGAGCGGGCCAGGCGGCTGGGGCACGAACGAGGCTCGTCCGGCTTCGCCGCGGCGCGCCGCCGGTAGCAGCGAGGGCTCGTCCTGTGCCTCGCGCGTCAAGCGATCGAGGGAGAGGAAGGCGGAGACGTAGGCGTCTGCCACCCGGACGGCGAGGCCGGGCGTTGCTGCCGAGACGGTGAGCCGCAGCGCCCGCCCGCCCTGGACCGGCGCAACCTCCAGATTTTCCATGAGGCGCCACGCGGCGGCGACGCTTTCGGAGCGCCCCTCTGTTCCGGCGCGGGTGATGCCCAGCCATCCCGTCAGCCCGCCGGCAGCGATGCGGCGCACATCCTCATCCGGCAATTGGCGCACGGCGTCGTAAGCGAGCTCCCGCGAGCCCAGCATCTGCGCCACGCCGCGCATGGAGCCCGCCGACGGCTGGGTGCCGACCTCGAAGGCGAGGGTTGTGGTGGCAGAAAACCGCAGAGGCAGGAAGCTGGCGAGGGCGAGGAGGGCGAAGACGATCCACGCGGCTTGCCAAATGCTCGGGCGCCACGCGAGCCGCGCAGGCGGCAGGCCGGCATCCGGTCCGGTCGCCGCGGCCTTTGTCATCTCAAGGTGCGTCGTCTCCAGATGAGACATGCGCCGCCCTCCCGCGACTCAGGCGCACGACGCGCCAGTCTCACCCAGAGAGCCAGATCATGGTTTATGGAATGTAAACGGGCTGCTCACAGGCCGAGGCGCCGACGCCTTTCACCCCGGAGGCCAGGGGAGACGAAGCCCAGGTCGGCAACTCCCTTGGCTATGCTGCGGGCGGAAAAGCCCAACGAAACTGCGAGCGTGAGAGCGGCTGCAAGAAGCGGCAGCAGTGCTGTGGGGTCGCACAGCGGCGCAAGTGGTCCCGCATTGCTCGGCCATGCGCAGAACGCCCCCGCCAGCCGGTCGCCGACCATGAGCATGGCGGCAGTGTTCAAGACGGCAAGGACGACCGCAGCGATCGCCAGACCGTGCCGACGCGCCAGGATGAGATCGATCACCTTCGCTATGGCGGCGAAAGCCAGAATGAGGAGGGCAGCGGCTCCCGCGACGGCGCCCGGCGTTGGCTGGAGCCGAGGCGCAAACGGGGCGATGGCAGCCGGCGCGGCAATGCTGAAGATCAACAGGTTGAGCTTCAGCCCCTCGGGGAATTTGCACGCCAGGAACCGCGCGTTCCCCCGTTCAACGAGATCAATCACGGCGCATGCCACGAGGCCGGCCGTGAACCCGCCGAGATGCGCTCCCCAGTCGATGCCCCGCGTGCTCAACGACAAGGTGATGTTGAGGCCGATATTGATGATGAAGAAGCTCGCCGAAAGCTCGATCTTGCCGAGAATCCAGAGGCAGAAGAGCGCCCCCAGCACCCCGGACACCGCACCCGATGCACCCACCGATAGAAAGGGGCCGTGGTGCGTCGCCAAGCTGACAAGCCCGCCTGCGAGGAGCGCGACGGCGTAGATTACGATGAAATACGTTGCTCCGACCCTGCGCTCCAGATGACCGCCCCAGAGCGCGAGGCACAACATGTTCGTGAAGAGATGCAAGGGGTTCGCATGCAGAAAACCATACGCTGCGAGCCGCCAGTATTCACCCCGCGGGAGCACCAGGGGATAGAGGGCGCCGGCCTGCCACAGGTCCCGACCAACGGGCGCAGCGGCTCCTGTCCGCAGAGCCATCATTCCGAAGACGGCGACATTCACGGCGATCAGCAGATAGGTCGCGGCGTGAGGCTGTTCGAAGAAGCCTTGCTTCTGCCCGTGCATCCATGTCCCTCCGCTTCGGAAAGTGCGTCGCCGAAGCGGAGCCGCAGCAGGTGTCTACCTGTCTTCCCACAGGGCTGCACGTTTGGCGAGTACCGCCGAGATGCCCTCGTCCGCATCGCGGGCCAGCATGTTCTCCGCCATGACGCGGGAGGCATAGGCATAGGCGTCGTCGAGCCCCAGCTCGACCTGAGCGTAGAAGGCCGCCTTGCCGAGCTTCACCGGTACTCGGGACTTGTCCGCGATTTTGCGGGCAAGGCCCTGCGCGGTCGCCAGAGCTTCTCCCGCGGGCACGACACGGTTGACGAGGCCCATGCGCAGGGCGTCGTCCGCTTCGGTCCAGTCGCCGAGCAGCAGCATTTCCATTGCGTGCTTGCGTGAGAGGTTGCGCGACAGCGCCACCATGGGCGTGTGGCAGAACAGGCCAATGTTGACGCCCGGCGTGCAGAAGCGCGCCTTGTCGCCCGCAACCGCGAGATCGCAGCTCGCCACGAGCTGGCAGCCAGCGGCGGTCGCCATGCCCTCCACGGCCGCGATCACCGGCTGGGGCAGGCGCACGATGGCCGTCATCAGGGTGGCGCAGCGCTTCAGCACGTCCTCGAAATAGGCGCGCCCGCGATCCGGGTCGGCGCGATGCGACTGGATTTCCTTCAGATCGTGTCCGGCTGAATAGACCGGTCCTTCCGCCGCAAGCACCACGGCGCGCGCGGACGAATCCGCCGCCACCTCGCCCAGAGCGGCCGTGAGCGCGGCCATCATCGCCTCGGAGAGGGAATTGCGCTGGGCCGGCCGTGCCAGGGTCAGCGTCACCACCCCGGCGTCGTCGGAGCGGGAGACGGGGGCGGGCAGGGCGGCGTTCACGGCGGCTGTCGCAGGCACGATATTTCCCTTGGCGGTTCCGGATTTGACGTTCCAGTCGCTATCCTATTCACAAGCGTCGGCCGGCGCGAGCCGGGGCGGGCAAGGGGGATGGGCGGGATGACTGCGGCACGCGATGTGGTGATGACGGTGAAGGAACTGGAGACGTTCCTCGCGGCCGAATTCCCGCAAGCTTTCGGACCGGGCCGTGCCCATCATGTGGAGCGTGTCGGCCTGAAGACCGCAACGGTGCGGCTCGATGCGGACGAGAGCCATCTGCGGCCGGGCGGCACCATCTCCGGCCCGGCGATGATGGCGCTGGCGGACGTGGCGGTCTATGTGGCGCTTCTGGCGCAAATCGGGCCGGTGGCGCTGGCCGTGACGACCAATCTCTCCATCAACTTCCTGCGCAAGCCGATGCCCGGTCCGCTGTTCGGCGACGCCCGCATCATCAAGCTCGGCAAGCGTCTGGCGGTGGGCGAGGTGGGAATCCGGGGGCCTGGGGACGACGACCTGGTGGCCCACTGCGTTGCCACCTATTCCATTCCCGACAGGCCAAAAGCCTGATTGCCGCCAAGGCAATGCGAAAACGCGGTAATTTTAGTGGTGCTATTACACCATTTTTATAAGGCGCTGTTTTTGCTTATGATTTCTCGCCCCCCATTCATTGACGCGCGCATCTTGCTCCTCTAGAAGCACCCCATCGTCGGACGCTGCACGGTCCTTTTGGGCCGGGCCGTCCGACTTCTCATTCGGAACGAACCCATGAAGACGTATTCGGCCAAACCCGCCGAAATCGAGAAGAAGTGGGTGGTGATCGACGCCAGCGGCCTTGTTGTCGGCCGGCTCGCGACCATCATCGCCATGCGCCTGAAGGGCAAGCACCTGCCCATCTACACCCCCCACGTGGATTGCGGCGACAATGTCGTCGTGGTCAACGCCGAGAAGGCGGTGTTCACGGGTCGCAAGAAGGACCAGAAGGTCTACTACCATCACACCGGCTATGCGGGCGGCATCAAGGAACGCACCGCGAAGTTCATTCTTGAAGGCCGCTTCCCGGAGCGCGTCATCGAGAAGGCGGTGGAGCGCATGCTCGCCCGCGGCCCGCTCGGCCGCAAGATCATGGGCAACCTGCGCGTCTACAAGGGCCCTGCCCACCCGCACGAGGCCCAGCAGCCGGTCGCCCTCGACGTGGCGGCTCTCAACCGCAAGAACGTGAGGAACTGACATGGCCGAGGTTCTCCAGTCCCTCGACGCTCTCGGCGCAGCGACCGTCTCGGCCCAGCCCGAAGCCCCCGTTCATGTCCAGAAGCTGGACAAGTTCGGCCGCGCCTATGCCACCGGCAAGCGCAAGGACGCCGTGGCCCGCGTGTGGGTGCGCCCCGGCACCGGCAAGATCACGGTCAATGACCGGGACATCGAGGTGTATTTCGCCCGTCCCGTGCTGCGCCTGATGATCAACCAGCCGTTCCAGGTCGCGGCCCGCGAAGGCCAGTACGACGTGGTCGCCACCGTGTCCGGCGGCGGTCTGTCCGGCCAGGCCGGCGCGCTGCGTCACGGCCTCTCCAAGGCGCTCACCTATTACGAGCCCGAGCTGCGCAGCCCCCTCAAGAAGGGCGGCTTCCTGACCCGCGACAGCCGCGTGGTCGAGCGCAAGAAGTACGGTCGTGCCAAGGCCCGCCGTTCGTTCCAGTTCTCGAAGCGCTGATCGCTTCGGTTCACGGTTCGAGGTTTTTGGAAGCGGCGGGGATTTCCCCGCCGCTTTCTTTTTGCGTGCGTCGCTTTCCCCCGCTCAGTCGAACCACTCGTCCTCGGGGTCGAAGGCCGGGATGGGAATGTTCAGGATGCGCATGCGGCCGATGGCACGGTGGCGGCATCCAGGCTTGATGAAGATTGATGTGAGCGGAGAGACGGGCACGCGCTCGCCGTCCAGCTCCATCTCCCCTTCCCCTTCGAGGATCACGTAAATCTCGGTCATGTGCTTGTGGTAGTGCACCCGCGCATCCTCGGTGATGTCGGTGAGGTGCACGGTCGCCAGCTTGTTGTCGTCCGTTCCGAACGCGCGGCGCGCGAAGCCGCAGGGGCAGGGCACGGCGGGAAGCGCGTCGAGGCGCGAGATCATGTAGTTGGGCGCGGCGTTCATGGGCGGCTCCCTGAGGCATGGTCGCTGCGGCCTGTTCCGCCGCAGGGGCTGCCAGTGCAGCCTTCCGCCTTCTGGATTAGGGACACCGCCCGTCACCGTCAAACCGCTCGCAACAAGCTCCTCGCCGGCGCCGCCAACGAAAATGGCCGGGTCTGAGCCCGGCCATGACTTGAAGGATCTCCATATGCCTCAGAAGCTTGGCGTGTCGCCGTCCAGCGGGCTCCACTGACCGTTGTTGGTCGGGTCGCCGGGAGGGCCGGAGCCGTAGCCGCCGGAAAGATCGGGCGGGAACACATAATCCTCGTTGCGGTCGTCGCCGATCTTCACGTCCGGGCGAATGGCGGGGCCGGGGCCGGGGTCGAGGTAATTGCCCTGGGGGATGACGGGCAGCTGGATCACGCGCGGCGTCACCACGACACGCTGCTGCGAGGTCTGGGCGATCGCCTGGACACCCGCCATGGCGATGAGCGCGAGCAAAACTCCGCCCGCCAGCCCATTCGTCCCCAAGCTCATCTCTGCCATCGCAGCGCCCCGCATGCCGCCGGTCCCTGAAATCATCCGGCTGCCGCGTTGAAGCATGTTCGTGGCGGCCTGTGAAGGGGCCCGAATGGGCTCGTGGCGTGTGGGGTGCCTCCAGCGGGTGCCATTGGCGAACGTTCGGGGACTCGGCTAGCGTCGCGCCATCAGGAGTGACGGTGATGCACACAATCAAATCGCTCGGGCGGAGGGTTCTGGCTGGCGGCCTCGCGCTCGCGGCGGTGTTTTCCGTGAGCCTTCTCGCGGCGCTGCCAGCCGCTGCTGTTCCGTCTCGCATCATTCTCCTGCGGCATGGCGAGAAGGGTGGTCCGCTCCAGCTCTGCAGTATCGGGCAGGAGCGCGCCAGGGCTCTAGTTGAATATTACCTCGGAAAGAACGCCAAGAAATCGCTTCTGCGGCCGGGCGAGGTGCCGACGGCCATTCTGGGGCTCTCGCTGCACACGCTGGAAACCATCTATCCCGTCGCAGATTCCTGGGAGCAGCCGGTCGTCTTCTATTCGGTGATGCCGGAGATGGTGGACGGCAAGCTCATCATCCGCCAGGACAAGCTCGCGGAACGCAACCGGCAGGCGGTGCATGACGTGCCCACCAAGCCCGAGTGGGCCGGCGGAACGCTCATCATGAACTGGGAGCACGTCCACATCGCCAGGCCCCGGCTCGATATCGAGCTGACACCGGCCCAGCGGGCGATCGTGGAGAAGAAGCATCCCGGCATGCCCGTTCCGACCAAGGCCACGACGCTGTTCGACCTCATGGATCTCGCCGGCATCAAGGTTCCCGACGATTGGCCGGGCGATACCTACGACTATTTCTGGATCATCGATTTCGACCAGCAGACCGGGCTGCCGTCGGCCTTCACGATGATAAAGCAGGAATTCGGGCCGCCCTATGAGAACCTGCCCCAGAATGACTGGGGCACGCCCGAAAATATCTCCGCGTCCGCCGGCTGCACCAAGTGAAGCCGGCGGAGTGCCGGCGCCCGCCAGACCGGCTGTGTGAACCACGACAGCCCTGTCGTCTTCGAGCCAAGGAAGATATAGGTTCTGTCGGCTTCGGCCGGTCCTACTTCTTGACCTTCCGGAGCATCATCTCGATGGCGGTGACGGATTCCGAGACGTTGAGCCAGTTCTCCGCCTGTTCGTCGTTCTTGAACTCCCGCCCGAGGTTGATGGGTTCGTCGTGTCCTTCCACGTGAAGAAAACACGCCCACTTGCCGCTCGGCAGTTGCTCGACCGTGACCTTGTGGTCGGACATGCTGTGTCCTCGCCTTGTCCTTGTTGCTTCAGGGGCGACCAGCCGGAACAGGGCAGGCCGTGACCCGCCGCGGACAATGCAATAGGCCTGCCATGCGGTGAGGCGAGCAGGGCGACGTCGGCTCCTGTATCCCGGCCCACAGGTCGTCCGCCGGCCGGCTGCCATTGCAAGGCGGGCGGATAACGAGTTCTCTCAGGTAAGGTTGGAGCGGCCAGCTGGACAGGATCATGGAACGACCGCAGGACAGGCCTCGCGAACGGCGTCAGGACCGCCTCCCGGCCAGGGACGGCAGCGAGACGTTCGGCCCCGTGCTCCAGCTGGCGCTGCGGTTCGGCACGCTGGCGCTGCTGTTCGGGTGGTGCTTCACCATCGTCCAGCCGTTCCTGACCTCCATCCTCTGGGGGCTCATCATCGCCATCGCCTCGCACCCGCTGTTCATCCGCCTGTGCGCGGCGCTCAACGGACGGACGGCGACGGCGGCCACACTCTTCGTCGTGCTTGCCCTGACACTGCTGGTGCTGCCGGCGCTGCTGCTTGCCGATACCTTGGTCAACAGCCTGAAGCTCCTCGCCCATCACATGGCCGATGGCACGTTGCGCCTGCCGCCTCCGCCGGAGGCCGTCCGCGGCTGGTTCATCGTCGGCGAACCGCTCTACAGCTTCTGGATGCTTGCCTCGACCAATCTTGACCAGGCCATCAGCTCCATCGCGTCCGAACTTACCTGGGCCGGGAAATGGATGCTCGGGTCGGCGACCGGCGTGCTGCTCGGAATCCTGGAATTCGTCGTCGCCATCTTCGTGGCGGCGGTCCTGATGGCGAATGCAACCAGCGGTCAGCGCATCGCCGGCGACGTGGTCACCCGCCTCGCCGGCTCGGGTGGACTGGGCTACGCCGACCTCGCGGTGCGGACCATCCGGAGCGTGAGCAAGGGCATCATCGGCGTTGCGCTGATCCAGGCGCTTCTCGCGGGGCTCGGCTTCCTCGCCGCGGACATTCCAGCCGCGGGCCTGTTGGCCCTGCTCTGTCTCATCATCGCCATCGTGCAGCTGCCACTGGCCATCGTCCTTGTGCCGGTGGCGATCTATGCTTTCACTTTGCTCGATCCGATGCCGGCGGTGATCTTTGCCGTGTGGTGCACCGGCGTCTCGCTCATCGAGCATGTCCTACGCCCCATCATGCTCGGACGCGGCGTGGACGTGCCCATGCTGGTCGTCTTCATCGGCGCGATCGGCGGGCTTCTGTCCTCGGGCGTACTCGGCCTGTTCGTGGGGCCAGTTGTGCTGGCGCTGGGCTACACGCTCATCCTGCATTGGCTCGAGGCGGAGCCGGCCCGGTTGGCGGAGCCGGAGGCCCACCGCAGCAGCGATCGGCCGGCGGCAGAATAAAATCGTGCACATTTGATCCTTGGTAACAACGCCATCACCCGGATGGTATAGATGTTACCAAGGTAAGGCTGATGGATAAGGTTCTCAAACACCTCTCCTCCGGCCGTCTGCTCCGGTTTGTCACAAGTGCACTCATCCTCGCGATTGTGGGGATGCAGTCTTTCGCCTTGTGGCGCTCCTATCAGGAAACTTGGCGCGACGGCGAGCGATATACCGCGAACACAATCTCCGTGCTCGCGGGAGCGATCCAACGTGACTTCCTTCTGGTTGAATCGAGCCTGTCCAACTTGGCGGATGCACTGCGCCAGCCCACCCTGATGGCGCTCCCCCTGGAGTTGCGTCAGCACGTCATGTTTCGCCGCGCGGGCGATGCTACGGACTTCGGCGTCATGCTTGTGCTGGATCCTCAGGGCAATGTTCTATTTGATGATTCAGACGAAGACCTGAGCGCGATCAATTTCGCCGATCGCGACTACTTCCGCGTGCAGCGGGACAACCCGAACGCGGGGATATATGTCAGCCGGCCGTTCGTTTCTCGGCTTGCGGCGTCTCAGTTCGCTATCGGCATCAGCCGTAGGCTGAATGGACCGGACGGGTCTTTCGCGGGCGTGGTGGTGGCCTCCATTCGCCTTGTCTATTTCCGGCAGCTTTTCGAGCGTGTGAAGTTGCCGCCTGGAGGCATCATCCGGCTGACCCGGACGGACGGCACGGTCGTTCTCCGCTACCCGTCTACGGACGGCCGGGGCAACGTGGGAGACCGCGTGACGCCAGACACGCGACCGCGGCTGGCATCAGGCTCGCCGGAGGACTGGAGGGTGGAAACATCCCGACTTGATGGCCAGCGCCGGTTTCTCCGCACATCGGTCGTCGAAGGGTATCCGCTTTCCGTTACGGTTGGCGTCTCCGCGCGCCAGCAGTTTGGCGGTTGGTACGTACGGGCGGCCATCACCCTTGCACTCACGCTCACGATATCGCTTCTCTTGGCGCTTACGGTCTCGGCACTCTCCACCTCCCTGCGGCGCAGCCGGGAGATGGAGGCCCAGCTCGAGCGTATGGCCATCACGGACTCCTTGACCGGACTCCCCAATCGCCGCGCGCTCGACCTGACGCTGGAGGCGGAAATGCAGCGCGCCCGCCGCGAGCAGCGCGAACTCGCGGTGCTCATGGTCGATATCGACCACTTCAAGCGGGTGAATGACACTTATGGGCACGCAATGGGCGACGCCGTGCTCGCCGAGGTCGCTCACCGCGTCGAGCGTGGCGCACGCCGGCCGGGGGATTTTGTCTGCCGGTACGGCGGGGAAGAATTTGTCGTGGTCCTTCCCGAGACACCGTCGGCGGGAGCGGACCTCGTGGCCGAGCGCATTCGGGCGAATGTCGCTGCGCTTCCGATCGTCACCCACGGCATGTCCATTGAAATCACGGTCAGCGTCGGCATCGCCTCCGCGCGTGGGGACGATGGCCCGGGAGAGTTGATCGCGCGGAGCGATACGGCGCTCTATACGGCGAAGCGGGCCGGGCGAAACCGCGTGGCGCGGCTGGAGACGTTCGCAGCCTGAGACCGGCCCTGCGCGCGTCAGTCCTCTGCGCCCAGGCCCCGCCGCGCCCGCTCCAGTTCGTCGGCATAGCGCTTGAGGACGTGGGATTCTCCCAACAAACCCAGCAGATGGCGGTTGTCGCGGTCGTCCACCACCGCAAGGTCTTCCGCCTTCGCGGCATCGAAGGCCAAAGAAGCTTCCCTGACGTTCATGGCGGGCAGCAACACATGGTCGCGATGGGTGGCGAGCGCCGACACTTCCGTCTCGCCGGGCTCGAGGGATGCGTAGGCCTCGGACAGGCGCAGCAGCCCGCCATAGCCGCCTGCCGCATCCACCAGCACCACCATGCGGGTTGAGCCCAGGGCATAGCGGGCGCGCAGGGCATCCAGCGTCCCGTCCTGCGGGAAGGTTGGAAAGTCCGTCCGCATCATCTTCGCGACTGTGAGATCGCGCATCCATCCGACATCCTGCGCGCCGCGGATGGTCTCGCCGCGCAGGTGCAGGCGCCATGTGGAGAAGGAGTAGCCGAACGTTTCGCGCACGGTCAGGGAGGTGACGACGGCCGCTGCCATGACGAAGCCGGAGAGGGAAATGTCCCGCGTCATCTCCAGCACGAGGAAGCTCATGGTGAGCGGGCCGCCGATGACGCCAACCGCCAAGGCCCCCATGCCCACCACCGCCGCCACGGACGGATCGAGGTGGAAGCCCGGGAAGGCGACGGCCAACAGTCCGCCATAGAGCTTGCCCATCAGCGCGCCGAGGAACAGCGAAGCAAAGAACAGGCCGCCGCGGAAACCGGAGCCGATGGACAGGGCGGAGGCGAGGATCTTCAGGCCGAACACGATGGCGACGGAGGCCGTCACCGCGCTCCCCACCTGCGCATGGAGCGCGCCGTGCCCATCCGAGAGGACCTGCGGACTGTAGAGCGCCAGCGCGCCGATGCCGATGCCGGCCACCATCGGCCGCAGCGGCGCGGGAATGCGGCTCATCCCGAACAGCGTCTCCACCGCCGTCACCAGCCGCATGATGACGATGGCAACCGCCGCCGCCGCGAGACCGAGGAACAGGATGGGCAGGATGTCCACCGGCCCGAGGTTCGGGTCGAGCGGCATGTGCAGCGGCTCCACATGGGCGCCGAGCAGCCGCGCCGTCATCACTGCCGACACCGTGCCGGCAAGCACCGGCGCCGCCGCCGGAATGGAATAGGAGCCGATGACGATCTCGAAGCCGTAGAAGGCGCCCATGAGCGGCGCATCGAAGGCCGCGCCGATGCCCGCCGCCGCGCCGGCGCCGACGAGGATGCGGAGGTCATTGCGCCGGAGCTTGAACGTCAGCCCCAGCCGGGAGGCGATGCCCGAGCCGATCTGCGAATAGCCGGCCTCAAGCCCCAGAGACGCGCCAAAGCCGTTGGAGACCATGGTCTGCAGGGCGACGATGATGCTGTCGGTGAGCGACATCCGCCCGCCATGCAGCGCGTTCGCCTCGATGGGATCGACGAAAGGGTGTCGGCGCCAGCGCTTCAGCGCAACCGCGATCAGCCCCATGGCCGCGCCGCCGACGGCGGGGACGAGGATCAGCCACGGCGAGGCGAGGGCAGGGGACGAGGACAGGCGTTCGCCCGGCGCAAGCCAGAACAGCACCTCGTGCATCCACTGGGTGGTGGCACTCATGACGCTGGCCGCAATGCCGGCCAGCACACCCATGACGGCGGCGATGAGGACGAGCGCGGTTTCCCGCGCCCGGACCGCCGATTGGGCCTTGTCGACGAGACGGCGGAGCGCCGCCCGTTCGGCGGGAGCCGGTGCGCGCCCGGCCTCGGGGGAGGGCGCGTCCATGCCTCAGCCGAACGTGTTGGTGCGGGGGAATCCCTTGGGCGGCAGACGTCCCGCCGAGGCGCGTTCGCCCTGCCACTCGATGAGATCGGTGACCGTCCAGGTCCGCCCGGAGGTATCCTCCCAGGTCAGTCCGGTGGCCATGGGGAACACCTTGAGGTCGGAGAGGCCGCCGTCCTTGTAGCGCTGCAGGCGCACGCCGCGGCCACGCGACATCTCCGGCACTTGATTGAGCGGGAAGACCAGCATCTTGCGGTTCTCGCCGATCACCGCCACCCAGTCACCATCGACGAACCGCACCGCCAGCGCGGCGTCCGGCGGATCGGTGACAAGCACCTGCTTGCCCTTGCGGGTATTGGCGAGGCAGTCGTCCTCCGGCACCACGAAGCCGCGCCCCTGCTTCGACGCCACCAGAAGCTTGCGCCCGGCTTGATAGGCGAAGACGGAAACGATCTCCGCCTCCTGTTCCAGGTCGATCATCAGCCGCACCGGCTCGCCATGCCCGCGCCCGCCGGGAAGCTTTGAGGCGTCCAGCGTGTAGAAGCGGCCGTTGGAGGCGAACACCATCACCTTGGAGGTGGTCTCGGCGAAGAAGGCGTGGCCGTGGCTGTCGTCGCCCTTGAACTGCAGGTTCGAGACGTCCGCCACATGGCCCTTCAGCGCGCGGATCCAGCCCTTCGCCGATACCACGACAGTGATAGGCTCCCGCTCCACCAGCGCCTCGGTGAAAGCGTCCTCGTGAACCGTCGGGGCCACCGCGAAAGTCGTACGGCGCCGGCCGAGTTCGGTCTCGGGACCATAGGTCTTGCGGGTCTCGCGGATTTCCTTGGAGATGGCCTTCCACTGAGCCGTCTCGGAAGCGACGAGGCGGTTGAGCCCGTCCTGCTCCTTCGACAGCGCATCGTGCTCCTTGCGGATTTCCATCTCCTCCAGGCGGCGCAGGGAGCGCAGCCGCATATTAAGAATGGCTTCCGCCTGCACGTCGGTGAGCTCGAAGGTCTGCATGAGCGAGACCTTCGGCTCGTCCTCCTCGCGGATGATGCGGATCACCTCGTCGAGGTTGAGATAGGCGATGAGGTAGCCGCCCAGCACCTCCAACCGGTGCGCGATCTGGTCGAGCCGGTAGCGGGAGCGGCGCAGCAGCACGTCGCGGCGGTGGTCCAGCCACTCGCGCAGCGCCTCCGCCAGCGACAGCACCTTGGGGATCTGGCCCTTGACCAGCACGTTCATGTTGAGCGGGATGCGCGCCTCAAGCTCGGTGAGCTTGAACAGGCTCTCCATCAAGACTTCGGCATCGACGGTGCGGGCGCGCGGCTCCAGCACCAGACGGATGTCCTCGGCGCTCTCGTCGCGGACGTCGGCGAGCAGCGGCAGCTTCTTGTCGGTGAGCAGCTCGGCGATCTTCTCGACGAGGCGGGATTTCGCGACGCCGTAGGGGATCTCCGTCACCACGACCACGTAGCTTCCGCGTCCGGTCTCTTCCTTCTCCCAGCGCGCGCGGACGCGGAAAGAGCCGCGCCCCGTCGCATAGGCCTCGGCGACGCCGACCTGATCCTCCACCAGCACGCCGCCGGTGGGGAAATCCGGGCCGCTGATGTGCTGCATCAGGTCG
>JAYSCE010000042.1:0-14752 GCA_041915035.1 Xanthobacter sp. | reverse complement strand
AAGAAGCGCATCATCACCACCGGCGGCTCGCAGAACCCGGACCAGATCATCGCCCAGGCCGGCGCTGCGGCGGACGGCACCATGCATCTGACCACCTTCCTGCCCTGGTGGCCGGAAAAGACCCCCAACCCCCAGGCCACCACCTATTTCGACTTCGCCGGCGCCACCGAGAGCTTCCGTGGCTATGACGGCATCCGCACGGTGGCGGCCGCCATCGCAGCGGGCGGCGGCACCGACCCTGCCTCCATCCAGAAGGGCTTCTGGAAGGTGGACTTCATGGGCCTCAACGGCCCCATCAAGTTCGCCAAGAGCGGCCCGGCGGGCAAGGAGAGCGGCCAGTCCAAGCCCAACGTGTACATCATCGAAATCTCCGGCGGGAAGGTGAACCAGGTTCAGCTCGGCGGCTGAGCCGGCGCTTCTTAGATCCCCGCCCTCGGGCGGCGCTTCAGGTGAGGGACGGCGAAGGCCGCCCCTCACCCTGCCCCGAACGCCAGACCGGACAGGCCAGATGGACCAATTGCTGCAACACATCTTCAACGCGCTGGTGCTCGGCGGCACCTATGCGCTGCTGGGCATCGGCCTGACCTTGATCTTCGGCATCATGAACGTGGTGAACTTCACCCACGGTGCCCTCTACACCTTCGGCGGCTACGCCATGTATCTGGCGGCGGTGGCGCTGGGGCTGAACTTTTTCGTGGCGCTGCCGGTGGCCCTCGTGGCGGGCCTTCTGCTCGGCGCCCTCATCGAGTTCACCCTGCTGCGGCCGCTGCGCCGCTCTGACATCGACACCACCATGCTGGTGATGATCGGCGCCGGCATCATCATGCAGTCCGGCACGCTGTGGATTTTCGGCGGCGTCGCGAAAGCCGTGCCGACGCCCTTCCCGGCGCAGCCGCTCACCTTCGGGCCGGTGTCGCTCTCCTACGTGAATTTGTTCGTGCTGTGCGCGGCGGTTGCGCTCATCGCCATCACCTATTTCACCATCAACGGCACGAAGCTCGGCCGCGCCATGCGCGCCACCTTCCAGGACCACGACACGGCGTCGCTGATGGGCGTCAACGTTTCCCTCATCTACACCGCCACCTTCGCCATCGGCTCGGCGCTGGCATCGGCCGCCGGCGCGCTGCTGGGTCCGGTCTATGTGGTGACGCCGCAGATGGGTGACCTCGCGGCGGTGAAGGCCTTTGCCATCGTCATCCTCGGCGGCCTCGGCTCCATCTCGGGCGCCACCATCGGCGGCTTCATCCTCGCCTTCGCGGAGGAGTTGGGCGCCGGCTACATCTCGTCGGGATATCGCGACGCCATGGGCTTCCTCATCATCATAGCGGTTCTGCTGGTGAAGCCCACCGGCCTGTTCGCGCGTGCGGAGCGGATCGGATGACACGCCTCATCGCCCCCCTCTTTCTCGTGGTCTTCGCCCTGCTGCCGCTGGGCCTCACGGACCCCTATCTGCTGAATGCCCTCATCATCACGGGCATCCTCACCATCTGCGCCATGAGCCTGAACCTGCTGCTCGGCTTCACCGGGCAGCTCAGCCTCGGGCACGTGGCGTTCTTCGGCATCGGCGCCTATGTGAGCGCGCTCACTGCGCTGGGCTTCGACGTGAGCCTGCCCTTCGGACTGCGCGTGACCCACGAGGGCGGATCGCCGCTCCTCGGCTTCGTGCTCGCCATCGTGCTCACCGGGCTCTGCGGCTATCTCATCGGGCGGCTGTCGTTCCGGGTGCGCGGCGCCTATTTCGTAATTGTCACCATCTCCTTCGCGGAGGTGGTGCGGCTGGTGGCGCTGAACTGGGTGGAGCTGACGCAGGGCCCCCTCGCCCTCACCGCCATTCCCAACATGGTGCTGCCGGTGCCCAGCCTCGGCGACGTGGCGCTGCGCTCCAAGATGCAGAACTATTATCTGGTGCTGGCGGTGGGGGTGGCGAGCTATCTGCTCATCGCGCGGCTCGTGGCCTCGCGCTTCGGCCGGGCCATGCGGGGGTTGAAGGAGAACGAATCCCTCGCGCTCTCCCTCGGCATCAACGCCACCCGCACGCTCACCGTCGCCGCCACCGTCTCGGCCGCCATGGCAGGAGCGGCGGGCAGCCTTTATGCCCACTACATCCGCATCATCGATCCGGATGTGTTCCTGTTCTCCTACACCGTCACCATGGTCATCATGGTGGTGTCGGGCGGCAAAGGCACGCTGGCGGGGCCGCTCGTGGGCGGCATCATCTTCGGCCTCCTGCCGGTGGCGCTGCGCCCGGTGATGGCGCCGGAAGCGCAGTGGATCGTCTACGGCGCCATCCTCATCGCCATCCTGTTCCTGATGCCGCGCGGCATCGTGCCGGCGCTGGAAGGCCTCGGCGAGCGCATTGCGGCCCGCCGCAAGGCCGGCGACAAGCCGACCGACGTGTTGCCCGCCAAGATGGGAGCGAATCCGTGACCGCCATCCTGAATGTCGAGCACGTGGACATGAAGTTCGGCGGCCTCACGGCCATCGCCGACCTGCATTTCGACGTGCATGAGGGCGAGATCCTGAGCCTCATCGGCCCCAATGGCGCCGGCAAGACCACCGCCTTCAACATCATGACCGGCTTTCTGAAGCCCACGCAGGGTCGGGTGCTGTTCCGCGGCCGCGACCTCTCGCAGACCCGGCCAAACGAGATCGCCCGCCTGGGCCTCGCCCGCACCTTCCAGCGCACCAGCGTGTTCGCCGACGACAGCGTGCGCGACAACGTGCTTATTGGCCTGCACCGCCACGGCGACGACATGCGCGCCGCGGCCCTCCTCGACCGCCTGTTCCCCACCCCCGCCGCCCGGCGGGCGGAGCATGCGGTGCGCGAGCGGGCGGACGCCATCATCGACATGGTCGGCCTCACCGCCCGCGCCGGCGACAAGGCGGGCTCCCTCTCCTACGGCGAGCAGCGCCTGGTCGGCTTCGCGCTGGCGCTCGCCGTGGAGCCGAAAATGCTGCTGCTGGACGAGCCGGTGTCCGGCATGAACGCCTCGGAGACGCAGGGCTTCGTGCGCCTCATCCGCAAGGTGCGAGACGAAGGCGTCACCATCCTTCTCGTGGAGCACGACATGCCCATGGTGATGGAGGTCTCCGACCGCATCGTCTGCCTCAACTACGGCCGGCTGATCGCGGAAGGCCCGCCCGAGGCCATCCGCACGGATCCGAAGGTCATCGAGGCCTATCTCGGCAAGAGCGCCGCGAAGCTCGAGCAGCGGGAGGCAGCGCATGCTTGAGATTTCCGATCTCGTCTGCGGCTATGGGCAGGTGGCTGCGCTGAGGGGCATCTCCCTAACCGTCGGCGAGGGACAACTGGTGGCGCTGGTCGGCGCGAACGGCGCGGGCAAATCGACGACGCTGCGCACCATCTCCGGCCTCGTGCCTGCCCGCGCCGGCTCCATCCGCCTCAAGGGCGACGACGTGACCCGCGCCGGGCCGCAGAAGATGCTGAAGCTCGGCGTCGCCCACTGCCCGGAAGGCCGGCGGGTGTTTCCGCACATGAGCGTCTCGGAAAACCTCGCCATGGGCGCCTATCTGCGCGCCAGCGACGCCGGGCTGAAAGCCGACTACGAGCGCATCTACACGAGCTTCCCCCGCCTCGCCGAGCGCCGCCACCAGATGGCCGGCACGCTCTCCGGCGGCGAGCAGCAGATGCTGGCCATCGGCCGGGCGCTGATGTCGCGGCCGCGCCTCGTGCTGTTCGACGAGCCCTCGCTGGGACTGGCGCCCAACATCGTCGAGCAGATGTTCGCCATCATCGGCTCCATCCGCGATGCCGGCACCACCGTGCTCCTGGTGGAGCAAAACGCCTTCGCTGCGCTGGAACTGTGCGACTACGCCTACCTGCTGGAGGCCGGGCGCATCGTCATGTCCGGCAAGGGCGCGGATCTCATCGACGATCCCCACGTGCGGGCCGCCTATCTCGGCAGTTGAGCCTTTCGGGAGCAGGCCGCTGGCGCATTAATCCTGCAGCAGCGGGCTTCTCGCAGCCAGCTGGCCGGCGTCTTCGAGCCGCGCGGCGGCAGCCCTGAAAAGGGGCGCCAGCCGCTCGGCCCATTTCCGCTGGCCGTCCGGGTGGGTCACAAGATCCTGCCGAATCTCGATGCCCACATGGGGAATGCCGCGCCGCTCGCCGTGCTCCGGGATGGTCCAGTCCGTCTCCTCGCTCACCGCGTAGGGCTCATTGTCCCCCACCGTGAGCGCAGCATCGGCGCGCAGCAGCGGAAGCAGGGCCTGCGCGAGCCGACTGTCGCGGTGATGGAGCAGGCCCGCCTGCCACGGCCGCACGAAGCCCGCGAAGACCGGCGTGAAACTGTGCATGGCGATGAGGAGGACCGGCGCGCCAACCGCCTGCCGCCGATCGAGTTCAGCTGCAATGCGCGCGTGATAGGGCACGAAGATTTCCGCCTCGCGCGCCCGCCGCTCCTCCACTCCGATCCCCTGATTGCCGGGCACGGGCGTCGCGTCGCTCTCCGCCGGAATGGATTGCGCGGCACCGAGCGGCCGGTTGCAGTCGATCAGCAGGCGAGAATAGTTCTGTTGAATGAGCGTGGCATCGAGTAGGTCTGACAAAGCTTGGCAGACGCCGGCGATGCCAATGTCCCACGCGATGTGGCGCTCGCGGTCCATCGCTGAGAGGCCGAGCGTTCCGACCGAGCGGGGAAGCCTGTTTCCCGCGTGATCCGCGACGAGAAGGAACGCGGAACGACCTTCGGGATTTAACACCGTGACCGACGGAATGTCGTCCGTCGTCAACAGGGAAACAGGCGCGCTCACGTCAGGACCTTTCCGGCACGGGCCAATGGCGTCGAGCCAACCAGCGCGACAGCCCCGGGGCCGCGCACCATAACCGATCCGCGGGCCATGTCCGCACAGAGCTGAGGCCCACATGCTGATTCACGCCGGCTACGAAATTACTTACGGTTGCCCGCAGCCGACGCCCATGATTCTCACCCTGAGCGTCCATCCCTCGCGGGTGAGCGATCTTTTGAACCCCGACCGGGTGATGTTCGACCCGCCGCTTGCCGCCAACACCTATCACGACAGCTTCGGCAATTTCTGCCATGTCATCAAGGCGCCGGCCGGCGGCCTCACCATGCGGACCGATTTCGTCATTCGCGACAGCGGACTGCCCGACGACTTAGCCCCCGATGCGCCCCAGCATGCCCTCGGCGACCTGCCGGTGGACGTGCTGCTTTTCCTTCTGGGCAGCCGCTACTGCGAGACCGATCGCCTCAGCGCATTCGCCTGGTCGAAGTTCGGCCACCTGCCCAAGGGCTGGCCACTGGTGCAGGCCATCTGCGATTTCGTCCACAATCACATCGCGTTTGGCTATGCCCACGCCAGCCCGCTGAAGACCGCCTTCGACGCCTACACCAGCAAGGAAGGCGTATGCCGCGACTTCGCCCATCTCGCCATCACCCTGTGCCGCTGCATGAACATCCCGGCCCGCTACTGCACCGGCTATCTCGGCGACATCGGCGTTCCGGCCGATCCGGCGCCCATGGACTTCAGCGCGTGGTTCGAGGTCTATCTCGGCGGGCGGTGGTACACGTTCGACGCCCGGCACAACACGCCGCGGGTCGGCCGCATCCTCATGGCACGGGGGCGGGACGCCACCGATGTGGCGCTCGTGACATCCTTCGGTCCGGCGACACTCACGTCGTTCAAAGTGGTGACGGACGAGGCTGCGGCGGCCGCATAGGTGGATGGCGACGAAGCCCATCGCTTTGGCGGCCCGTCTCCTCTACATTCCCCCCACACCGGCCACGGCCGGCCTCCGGGCAAACGGCCAGACCTCTGGCCGGGGATCCGGGCTGATCTTCAGATTGGATATCTTTTGCAGGTTCTCGTCAGAGACAACAATGTCGAGCAAGCCCTCAAGGTTCTCAAGAAGCGCATGCAGCGCGAGGGCATCTTCCGGGAGATGAAGCAGCGCAAGGCCTATGAGAAGCCTTCCGAACGCAAGGCCCGCGAGCATGACGAGGCGGTGCGTCGGCATCGCAAGGCTGCGCGCAAGAAGGCGCAGTATGAAGGCCTGATCGCCGCCCCCAAGCGCCGCGCCCGGCCGGCGAATGGCCGGGGCTCGGCGACCGGTGCCGCACCGTCTTCCACGGCCCGCTGAGCCTGGTGGTGGGCTGAGGCGCAGGCCCCGGCTCCACCAGCCTTCAGTAGAACGGCCGGGCGAGGCTCGTCGACGCGAGGCGCTTGCCGTCCGCGTCGAGGGCCTCGACGGTCCAGGTGTAGATGCCGCCGACACACGGTGATCGGTAGGACACCGCGCCCCGCGGGATGGCCCCGCGCGGGGGAAGCTGCACATCGGCACCGCCGAGTTCCCGCCCGCTCGGCCCCACCAGAGCGAACCGCAGCTTGGCGGTACCCGCCGGCACGTTGTCCACCTGGAATTCCGGACTGTTGGGCCGCGGCGCGCACAGGGTCGTTCCGAGCCAGGTAAAATCCAGAGTCATGTCCGGGGCGTTCGCCCAGGCGGCGGATATGCTTGCCGAGATGAGGCAGGCCAGAACATACGTCTTTTTCATGACAGCTCCTTCAGCTTCCGCTTCGAAGCCGCGATGATCCTAGCATAGGCGGGCCCCGGACCCGCACCAAAACTATGGGGCAATTCTTTCGTCTCGACGAGAATTGATCGCGCCCGCGCGTAAACCCGTGCTAAAGGGAAACGATGAACGCAAAATTTGACGCCGACGGCCTCGTTGAGTTCGTCGCAGGCTTCCGATCTCCGCAAGGGCGGTTCAGGATCGTTCGCATCATGCCCCATGACAAGGGCGAGCCGAGCTATCGCGTAAAAGGCGAGCACGAGGCGTTCGAGCGGATCGCAAGAGAATCCGAACTCCGGCGCCCCGGCGAAATATAGGCGGCAAATAGAGGGGCGCGGATTAAAATTTCCGGGCCTTGCTATCAACACAATAGCCCCCTATGTTGTGTTTGTCTGAATTTGACGGCTGATTTTCTGACGCCAAGCCGCGTCTGACGATACCTCCCTTCAATTTCTAATTTCTTGTTCAGCTCGATCGCTCGGGCTGAGCGCCCACGCGCGATTGAAAGGAAATCGTCATGAATATCGGTACCGTGAAGTGGTTCAACGCCACCAAGGGCTTCGGCTTCATCCAGCCCGACAACGGCGGCGCTGACGTGTTCGTGCATATCTCGGCCGTCGAGCGCGCCGGAATGCAGGGCCTCGCTGAAGGCCAGAAGCTCCAGTTCGATATCGTCCGGGACAACAAGTCCGGCAAGAACTCGGCCGGAAACCTCCAGGCCGCGTGACATCGCTCTGGCGGACCACGGATGTACTGGCCGCTGGACTGATGCACACTGAGTTCGAAAAAGGCCCCGCCTGCATAGGCGGGGCCATTTTCTTTATTTTCTTTTCTTTGATCTTAGTCCTCGGGCTTCCACCCGGATCATGGTATCCTGCGGAATGACCCCAATGACCACACATCAGAAGACCCTCTCCAGCGCAGAGAGCCGGCGTCAGCTTGACGAATCCATCGAACGCGCCATGGAACGCAACAGGGGCGAACTCGAAGCGGTGCGCGCAAAGAGCGCGCGGCTGCGAGCCCTCCGCGAGGCCAGCGAAAAGGAAGCCGCGGCCGCGCCGCTTCCCAAGCGCCGCCGCAAGGCCTGACGCGAGACGAACGGATCAGGGAGCCCGCGATGCCGGCCGGCAACGCACGCTCCGGTCGAGGCGATGACGACAGGCGGAATTGCCACACCTCTCGCAGGGACACCCTATCCCGAACGCGGGCAAGCCGCGCCAGAACAGCGCCGATACAGGCCTCCCCTACGCATGGCAGCCCTGCGCGCTCATGCCTGACGCTTGCCAGCCGCGCCGCTTGGCGGCAAAGTCCGCGCCGAAAAATGCTTAACGGTTGCGTCCGTGAAGGACGCACCGCTGGCAACGGCACAAAGGGACACTGCGAGATCATCATGAGGGACGACGTCGCCATGTCCGGGCTCGGGTCCGGCGCAATCAGCCGCCGCTCTTTCCTGCTCGGCTCCGCCCTCGGCCTAGGCGCGCTCGGGCTTGCCGGCTGCTCCGCGGACGTCATGAGCCTTGCCGAGGCACAGAAGCTCTATGGGCCGATGCCCAACGAGAAATTTCCGATCCCCGCGCCCGACATCAGCAAGGTCAACCCCAAATATTACCGCCGGACCGTCAGCTACGAGAGCAATGAGGCGCCCGGCACGATCATCGTCGATCCGAGCAATTATTACGTCTACCGCATCGAGGGCGAGGGCAAGGCGACCCGCTATGGCGCCAATGTCGGCCGCGCCGGCTTCCTGTGGAGCGGCGACGCCTATGTGGGCCGCAAGGGCGAGTGGGCGACCTGGACCCCGCCCAAGGAGATGATCAAGCGCCAGCCGGAAGCCGCCAAATGGGCCAACGGCATGCCGGGCGGCCTGGAAAATCCCCTCGGCGCACGCACGCTCTATCTCTACCAGAACGGCCAGTACACGCTCTACACCATCTATGCGAGCAGCGACCCCGAGTCGATCGGCACCGGCGTCACCAGCGGCTGCGTCGGTCTGCTCAGCCAGGACATGATCGACCTCTACGACAAGACGCCGGTCAAGACCAAGGTGGTGGTGCTGCCGGCCTGACCAGCCGGGATCAGAACTCCAGCTTCAGCCCCACCAGCGGCCCCTGCTGCACGGCATCGAAGACGAAGCCGCCGCGGTCGTAATTGACGCCGACCGCGCGGTAGCCGGCGAGGATCGACAGGCCCCTGTTGAAACGATAGCCCACCGCGGCGGCCACATCCCAATCCAGCTGGGCGCCGCCGGCACCGGCCAGCGCCCAGCCGGTGACGTAGAAGCTCGGATTGATGGCGTAGGTGCCGCGAAAGCCGACGAGGCCATCGACCCAGGTCGCGCCGTCATTTGGCGACAGGCCGTTGAGAAGCCCGCCATAGAAGGCCAGCCCGGTGTCGAAGTGCCAGATCCGCGCCGCGACGGCGATGTCGAGATGGCTGTCTCCGTCCCTGAGCAGACTATAGCCGGCGCCCACTGTGCCTGCGGTGGCCGCGAAGGATAGCTCCGCCGTCAGCGCCAGCACGCCTTGCGGCGTCGCCGTCTCATGCGACAGGTCGAGATAGACCAGATCGCCGAACAGGCTGAAGTCGCCATGGCGCGCTTCGGCCATGGCCATCGCCGCAAAGTCGAGATGATCCAGCACATCCCGGAACGGCAGGTCGAAATCGACCCGCGGCAGGCCGAACTGGGCCGTCTGCCCGGAGTTTCCGGCCGCCCATAGATAGGGCATCACCGAAAACGTCCAGCCGGCCGTATCGGCCTTCTCGACCTGAACCGGCGCCGGCGGGGGCGCGGCGAGGTCCGCCGCGGCGGCGCTGCCGGCGAGGCTGGCGAGAGTGAAGAGGGCCGGCAGCAAGCGCCGGCCCATGGCGTGGTGTAGACAGTCCATCGTCGTTCCCGCCTGCCGCGCCACTATTCCGCGATGATCTTTTCGGGCACCGCCTCGAAGCCGTCGGCGGCCACGACCTCCTTCGGCCGCGCCCGCGTGCCGGGCATCACCTCGAAGCGCGGATCGAAGTCCACCATGGTTGCGGCCAGCTTCGCCAGGATGCTGACATCGCCGGAGACCTTCGCGGTGCCATCGGCGATCTGGGCCGCGAGGGTCTTTGAGCCCATCATCGTCTGCTCGAGGTCCGAGCGGTTGATGGTGAGCGTCAGATCGGGTTTTTCCGCCTGGAAGCCGGCGATGTTGGTGAGCGTGGCGTTGTCCAGCTCGACGATGAACTTCTCGCCATTGTCCGGCGTCGAGAGGTTGATGGTGAAGCGCAGCCCCTCCGCCTTCCGGCTGTCCATGCGGATGCCAAGGAAGTTCAGGAACAGCTCGGTGGTCATGGCGCGGATGACGTCCGGGCTCGATGAGCTTGCCTTTTCGCCCTGGGAGATGCCCGACCGCAATTCATAGGCGCCATTCAGGAAGCTGTTGCGCAGGCCGGGGTTTTCCTGTTGGTAGCCGATCTGCTCGAAGATGTCGGCCAGAAGCTCCCGCGCCTCGGTGTTCTGCGGCTCGGCCTGCACCAGCTTGTTCACGATCTCGACGGCGAGCATGTACTTGCCCTCGTCATGCAGCGCGCGGCCGCGGGCGATGATCTTCGCGCTGCCGCCCATCATCTCCACATAGAGCGGTGCGGAATCGGATGGCGAGAGCGGGATCAGGGTTGCCGGGTTGCAGTCCCAGAAGCCGAGATAGCGCTGGATCACGCCGCGCGCATTGTGCTGGGGCGAGCCGTGGTATCCGCGGCACTCCCACTTGGCCTGAAGGCTTTTGGGCACCTCGTAGACGTTGTGGATCTCGTTGATGGTGACGCCCTGGTTGGCGAGGTGCAGCACCTGGTTGTTCATGTTGGCGTAGAGATCGCGCTGCGCGCGCAGAACCTCCTGGATGCGCGCGTTGCCCCAGCGCGGCCAGTGGTGGGAGGCGAACATCACCTCCGCCTGAAGCCCGAAGCGGTAGAGGGCTTCGGAGATGTACTTCGACCAAGCGAGAGGATCGCGGATCTGCGCGCCGCGCAGCGTATAGATGTTATGAAGGGTGGCGGTGACGTTTTCCGCCATCCACAGCGCCTTCATGTCGGGGATCCAGGTGTTCATCTCCCGCGGCGCCTCGGTGTTCGGGGTGTTCTGGAACACCATCCGCACCCCGTCGACCTCCAACTCCTCGATGGGCTCGCGCACGAAGTGCGTGGGCGCGATCAGCCCCACGGCGCCCGCAGAGACACGCGTCCCAAGCCCCTGGCCCACGTAGCCGTGGGGGGCCGCCGTGAGGAGCAGGCCATATTGGTAGAACAGCCGGCGGTTCATGGCGTTGCCGGCATAGACGTTCTCGGAGACGGTGAAGTCCATGAAGTCGGTCGGGGCGATGATCGGCACCTTGCCGGAACGCACGTCCTTTTCATCCACAATGCCGCGTACGCCGCCCCAGTGGTCGCCGTGGGTGTGGGAATAGATGATGGCCGAGACCGGCAGCCCCGCGCCCTTGTGGGCCTGGAAGAGCTTCCATGCCGCACGGGCCGTCTCGGTCGAGACGAGCGGATCAAACACGATCCAGCCCGTCTTGCCGCGCACGAAGCTGATGTCGGAAAGGTCGAACCCGCGCACCTGGTAGATGCCCGGTACCACCTCATAGAGCCCGTAATTGTTGTTGAGCCGCGAGATGCGGTGGAGCGAGGGATGGATGGAATCGAATTCCTCCTGCTGGTCGAGGAATTGGAAGCTCTTCATGTCCCACGCGACGTGCCCCGCGTCGGCGGGGATGACCAATTCTGTCATGGGCGCGATGAGGCCGCGCTTCTGCTCCTCGAAATCGCGCGTGTCATTGAAGGGCAGGCCCTCGCGCGCAGCCTTGAGCACCGCGACCGTGTGCTTGGAGGGCGCCTTGCCGCGGGGATGGAAGTGGCCGGCGGCGGGCGGGGCGGGCGTATCGGCGTGGGCCGCCGTGCCCTCCATGAGGAAATTGCCGCTGATGGCGAAAGCGGCGGCGGAGGCGGGTGCGGATTTCAGGAGATCGCGCCGGGAAACCATGGGCGTTGCCTCTTTTGATCCCACGGCGGCCGATCGGGCCTCTCGGCCGCAGGCGGGACGGGTGATTTGCCCCGACCTTAGTTGATCGAAACCGACCGGATTGGGTAGATTTCCGCAATCTAAGCTGGAGCCACACCATGAGCCGGCCGACCGAGTTGGACGCCCTGCGGGCACATGGCTGGCTGTCGGAAACGTCCGAGACCTTCCGCAATGCGGTGCTCGAACGCTGCGTGCTGAAGCGCTACGCCCGGGGCGAGACCCTGTATCGGGCCGGCGACGAAGCGGGGGGGCTTTATGGCCTCGTGGACGGCGCCTTCGGGGTGATCGTCGCGCCCGGTGCCCGGGCGCCTTTCCTCGGCATCCTGGCGCAGCCCGGCTTCTGGATCGGCGAGGCCTCCGTCATCACCCGCGGCCCGCGCGCCATCGGCATCGTGGCAGCGCGCGACAGTATCGTGGCGCATCTCTCGCTTGGCCAATGGGATGCGATCGTGCGAGCGGATGCGCAGGCGTGGCGCTGGCTTGCGTTTCTGACGCTGCGCAATGAACTGTTTGCCCTGGCGGTGATCGATGCGCTCCGCATGCGCCGCTCCGAAGATCGGCTGGCCGCCATCCTCGCCGTTCTGGCGATGGGCGCGGACGCCGGGGCCAAGGCCGCAGCCGCGGCGGAACGCCCGATGATCGAGATCAGCCAGGACGATCTCGCCTCCATGGCGAACCTGTCCCGTTCGAGCGCCGGCCGCATCCTCGATGCATTCGAGGCGCGCGGCCTCATCAGCCGAAGCTATAGGACGGTGACCGTTCTCAATCTCGAAGGGCTCCGGCGCCGGCGCGAGGCCTGACGCGCCGGGACACGAAAAGAAGGCCCGGAGGACCAATTGTCCTCCGGGCCCGAGAACCCGGCGTAGGCGGGACGAGGCTCGCCGGGTCTATTCCCGAGCCGACGGAGCCGCGGGCACCGCCGCAGTGCCGTACATGCGGGGATCGGACTCGCCGAGTAGGCCGTCGTCATCGGCGAGCGGGCGGATTTCGTCGTAGGCGAGTTCGCCCTGCCCGTCCGGCGAGCGCTCCTTGGCCCATTGGCCCGCCTTGGCCTGAGTGCCTTCCGGCGCATCAATGTAGAGAGAGGAAGACGGGTGGCTTCCTCTTGTTCCGTAACGCCAAATTTGATACAGAAATGCAGCTTCTTCTTTGCAAGCTCTACTGAATGCGCAGTATTGCGCCGCTCCTAGCTGCGCCCTGATCCCGGCTCGGCCATCTTGCGATGCTGCTCGGCAAGTAGTGCCGCCGGCGTGACATTGGCGATGGCGCTCTCGATGCGGTTCTTCCATCCCGCCACCACATCGCCCTCGCCCGACATCATGGCGTCGTAGCCGGCGCGCGCGACGTCGGCGGCGTCGTCCTTCTCGCCCTGCCCCACCTGCGTGTCCATCAGGTCCGCGCGCTCGAAGAACTCGGTCTGCGTCGGCCCCGGCATCAGGCATGTGACGGTGATGCCGGTGTCCTTCAGTTCGTTGCGGAGCGCCCAGGCGAACGAGTCGATAAAAGCCTTGGTGCCGTTGTAGACCGCCTGGAAGCTGCCGGGCATGAAGCCGGCGATGGAACCTGTGATGAGGATGCGGCCCGATCCCTGGCGCCGCATGGCGTTGCCGATGCGGTGGATGAGATAGATCGTGCCGGTGACGTTGGTGTCCACAACATGCCGAGCGGCATTGAAATCCTGATCGAGAAAGCCGTTCCCGAGTCCGTGGCCGGCGTTGGCACAGAGCACCTCCACAGGCCGTCCGAGGCGCTCGACTTCGGCGCAGAGCTTGTCGACGCCTTCGATGGTGGCGAGATCAGTCTGGAGCGAATGGACCTTCGCGCCCGCCGCGCTGAGGGCCTCCGATGCCGTCACGATGTCGGGTTGATCTGCGGCGATGACGAGATCGAACCCGTCCCGCGCCAGCAGCAACGCCAGCTCGTAGCCGATGCCCGACGATGCACCGGTCACGACAGCAAGAGGCCGCGTCCCGGAAGCGCGGGTATGGGGATTGGCCTGGGCCATGGCATGTCCTTTCAGGGCTTGAGAACGACCTTGATGCAGCCGTCCTTCTTGTCGCGGAACTGGGCGTAGAGGTCCGGCCCGTCTTCCAGGCCGGCGCGATGGGTGATGACGAAGGAGGGATCGATGTCGCCATTCTGGATGCGCTGCATCAGGATCGGCAGGTAGCGCTGGACCGGGGTCTGAGCCATGCGGAAGGTGAGGCCGCGATTGATGGCCGAGCCCATGGGAATCTTGTCGAGAAAGCCGCCATACACGCCGACAATGGAGACGATGCCGAAGTTGCGGCAGCACTGGATCGCCTGCCGCAGCACATGGGGCCGGTCCGTGCCCATGAAGGTCGCGACCTTGATGCGGTCGATGCGGGCATAGAGGGACGAGGAGGCATCCGCCTCCGTGCCCACTGCATCGATGCAGGCATCGGCGCCGCGGCCGTTGGTCATGTCGCGAATGCGCGCGTAGATGTCTTCATCCAGAAAATCGAGCGTCTCGGCGCCGCCCGCCCGCGCCAGGGCGAGGCGCTCGGGCACGGTGTCGATGGCGATGACGCGCTCCGCGCCCAGCATGAAGGCGCTGCGAATGGCCATCTGCCCAACCGGACCGCAGCCCCAGATGGCCACGGTCTCGCCGCCCTTCAGGTCACAGAATTCGGCCGCCATATAGCCCGTGGGAAAGATATCGGAGAGGAAGAGCACCTGTTCGTCGGTGAGCCCGTCCGGCACCTTGATGGGGCCGACATCGGCATAGGGCACCCGCAGATATTCCGCCTGCCCGCCCGAATATCCGCCCAGCATGTGCGAGTAACCGAAGAGGCCGGCGGGGGAATAGCCCCACATCTCCTCGGCCATCTTGTGGTTGGGATTGGAGCGCTCGCAGCCGGAATAGAAGCCGCGCCGGCAGAAGAAGCATTCGCCGCAGGAAATGGTGAAGGGCACCACCACGCGGTCGCCCACCTTCAGGTTCGACGCGCCGCTGCCGACCTCCACCACCTCCCCCATGGTCTCGTGCCCCAGCACGTCCCCATGTTCCATTGAGGGGATCACGCCATCATAGATGTGAACGTCCGATCCGCATATGGCGCAGGCCGTCACCTTGATGAGCAGGTCGCCATGGCCGGGCTCGGGCACGGGCACTCGCTCGATC
>JAYSCE010000041.1:0-14804 GCA_041915035.1 Xanthobacter sp. | reverse complement strand
CGATGGGCCGGCCGCGGTATGTCAGTTCGCCCTTGGGCAGACGGTATTCCTGGAACACGTAGCGCACGGTCTCCAGGTAGAATTCGGCGGCCAGATCCAGCACGGCGAAATATTCGTCGTAGAAGGCCTTGGTGGTCTCGGCCTTCTCCTCGTCGCCCTCGGCGAGGGAGTTGTAGAGGTCGAGATGCGCCTTGATGTGCCGCGTGAGGTTCATGTTCACGAAGGCGGTGAGCTGGAGAAAGCCGGGATAGACCCGCCGCCCCGAGCCCGCGAAGCCTTTCGGCACCGTGGAGATCAGGTTCTTCTCGAACCACGAAATGGGCTTCGAGGTCGCAAGCTCGTTCACCTTGGTGGGGTTGATGCGGCAATCGATGGGTCCGGCCATCAGCGTCATCGAGGCCGGCACCGCCGGATTCTTCTCCTGCGCCATCACCGCCGCGGCGACGAGGGACTGCACGCAGGGCTGGCACACCGCCACGAGATGGGCGCCCGGCCCCATGATCTCCAGGAAGCGGATGACGTGCTCGACATAGTCGTCGAAGCCGAACGGACCGGCCGAAAGCGGCACCTCACGGGCATTGTGCCAGTCCGTGATGTAGACGTCATGGTCCGGCAGCATCGTCTTCACGGTATTGACGAGCAGCGTCGCGAAATGGCCGGAGAGGGGCGCCACCACGAGGACGCGCGGCTGGGCGATGTCCACGTCCTTCTTGAACCGCAGCAAGGTGCCGAAGGGCAGGACGGCGGTGTTTTCCTCCGTCACCTGCACTTCGCGATTGCCGACTTCAACCGTTTTGATGCCGAAGGACGGTCGGCCATGGGTGAGGCCGGCCCGCTCGATCAGTTCGCAGGCGGCAGCGATCTGCCGGAAGCCGAGATGGCCGTAGCCATTGACCAGGGGGCCGTTGAGGGTCTGCCGCGCGAGGCTGGCGAAGAACCTCATCGGGCTCATGAGGTCGGCCTGGGCCTGATAGGCGGAGTACATCATGACAGCGTGCGCCGGACCGTCCGACACCGCCGTGCCGGAGGAATGAACCTGGAAGAAGTCTGCAGCATGATGCCGAAAGGTCCTTCTGCTCCGCGTCCCCCACGCCCGGCCCCCGACGGCCGGCGGAAGCATTAAGTAGTTGTCGCAGGCCCAGCTTTCCGCTTTGCAGCAAGCCTGAACAGATGTACCTGTTAAGTTGATATTGGAGCTATGCGTGGTGCATTGCAACACGCATCCTTAGCAGTAGGGCCGACGGCCGAGCGACCGCGCCGGATGCCCGATCAAAATCGAAGCCGCCGGCTGCGCCAAAAACAAACAAAGGCGGAAGGGTCGAGGGGAACGGTCAGGTCAGGGATCGCAAATCCGAGGCACGGGACAGGCATGGCGACGCTCACCATCTCCAGCAAGAACTACTCCTCCTGGTCCATGCGCGGCTGGCTGCTGTGCAAGATGGCCGGCCTCTCCTTCGAGGAGGAGCGGGTGCCGACCGACGATCCCGACGCCAAGGCGGAGCTGCTGCTGCTGTCGCCCTCCTTCCTCGTCCCGCGCCTGGTGCACGAGGACGTGACGGTGTGGGACACCCTGGCCATCGCCTCCTTCCTCAACGAAGTCTTCCCCGAGGCCGGGCTGCTGCCCGCCGACCGCGCGGTGCGCGCCCATTGCCTCTCCATCTCGGGAGAGATGCACTCGGGCTTCGCCAACATGCGCTCGGCGCTGCCGATGAACATCAAGGCGCACTATCCCGGCTTCAAGGTGTGGGCCGGCGCCCAGGCGGACATCGAGCGCATCACCGCCATCTGGCGCGGCTGCCTCACCGCCCACGGCGGACCGTTCCTGATGGGCGCGGCGCCGACGCTGGCGGATGCCATGTATGCGCCCGTCTGCTCCCGCTTCACCACCTACGACGTGAAGCTCGACCCGGAATGCGAGGCTTATCGCGCCCGCATCGTGGCGTTGCCGCTGGTCCAGGAATGGATCGACGGCGCGCTGTCCGAGCCGGAAGAGCTGGAAGAGCTGGACGCCGAGTTCTGATGCTGCCGGACCCGATCCGGTGATCGAAACGGCGGCCGCCGCCGTCTCCTCCGTCAATTTGGGCCTGATCGCCATCGGCTTCGCCGTGCTCGTGCTCGCGGGCATGGTGAAAGGCGTCATCGGCATGGGCCTGCCAACCGTCGGCATCGGCTTGCTCAGCGTGTTCCTCGCCCCGCCCGAGGCGGCAGCGCTGCTGATCCTCCCGTCCACCGTCACCAATTTCTGGCAGTATTTCACCGGGCCGAACGTGCTCGGCATCGCCCGGCGCTTCTTCTGGATGATGGTGATGGTGGCGGCGGGCACGCTCGTCGGCGGCCTTCTGCTGGGCGGCCTCGCCTCGCCCGCGGCGCAGCCGGTGCTGGGGGCGACTCTGCTCGCCTACGGCGCGCTCGGGCTCTCCTCCGTGCAATTGAAGGTTCCGCCGCGCCACGAGCCGTGGCTGTCCCCGCTCATGGGCTTCCTCACCGGCCTCGTCACCGGCACCACCGGCGTCTCGGTGATGCCCTCGGCGCCCTATCTACAGTCGCTGGGACTGGCGCGGGACGATCTGGTGCAGGCCCTCGGCCTCACCTTCATCGTCTCCACGACGGCCCTCGCGGTGGTGCTGTTCCATCCGGGAGACGGCGGCGGAGCACTGGCCGATCCCGCCACCGCGCTCGCCTCGGCGGCCGCCTTGCTGCCGGCCTTCATCGGCATGCAGCTCGGCGCCATGGTGCGCCGGGCGGCCTCGCCGCAGATGTTCCGGCGCATCTTCTTTTCCGGGCTCGGCCTGCTCGGCACCTACATGCTGGCGCGCGGCCTCCTCTGATCCGGCCGCCGCTCACGCCGTGCGCCCCTCACCATGCGCCCCTCACTCGGAGAGGCGGTGGATGTCGTGGATGACGATGCCGATGGAATCGTCCGGCTTCCTCAGCCATTCCTTGCGGCGCAGGGTCTTCACCGTGTCCTCGTAGCCGGTCTGCCAATGCTCGCGCATGGAGGTCTGCGAGAACTCGTAGTCCTTGGATTCCCGCTCGTAGGTCTTTTCCTGATAGATCAGGTGGCAGATGTTGACCGGGCCGGAGCTGGAATAATCGTCGATGAGGGCGATGTCCTCCTCGGTGCGCAGCTGCTCGGGAATGCGCTGGAGCGCGTCGTAGAGCTTGGAGCGCAGGTCCTGCACCCGGCGGAACACGTCGGTGGTGTACCGGGTGCGGCTCGAATAGGCGACGTCCTTCTGCCGCTCGGACACGTCGAACATGTCGCGCGGCAGCTGTCCGCGAGCGCTGAACAGATCCACCTGGAACACGAGCGCGCTCGGATGGTCCGGCTGGTCCAGCAGGAACTGCAGCGGGGTGTTGGAGACGACGCCGCCGTCCCAGTAGAACTCACCGTCGATCTTCACCGCCGGGAAACCGGGCGGCAGCGCGCCGGAGGCCATGATGTGCTCGGGAGCGATCTTGTGCTCCTGATTGTCGAAATAGATGAAATTGCCGGTGCGCACGTTCACCGCGCCCACGGAGAAGCGCTTCTCGCGGGAATTGATGCGGTCGAAGTCCACGAGCCGCAGCAGCGTGTCGCGCAGGGGCGAGGTGTCATAGAAGGACGTCGCGCCCGGCGCCCCCGACGGCAGCATCCACGGATTGGGAAAGCGCGGCGTGAAGAAGCCGCGCTGGCCCTGCAGGATGGTGCGGGCAGCGCTGAGCTGGTTACGCCACTGCCGGAAGATGTCGCCTTCCAGGTTGAACGGCAGGATCCGCTGGGAGGTGATGGTTTCCCAGAAGTCCCTGAGCTTGGTCACCCGGTCCTGCGGCGCATTGCCGGCGATGATGGCCGAGTTGATGGCGCCGATGGACACGCCGGAGATCCAGTTGGGATCGCACCCCACCTCCGACAGCGCCTCGTAGACGCCGGCCTGGTAGGCACCGAGCGCTCCCCCGCCCTGGAACACCAGCGCAACGCGCTTGTATTCGTCGATGATGTCACACAGCTCGCTGGAGCGCTGGTTGGCAGCCTCGGTCATCGGCCTTCATCCCCTTGAAATTGTTTCCCCCGGCCCGGCGGCGCTTGGAGCGCCGCCGGAAGCGTCAGGTCAGGCGCCTTCCTTCATGTAGTCGTAGACCACCTCGCCGAGGCCGAGCGTCAGGTCGGCCTTGATGTGAACGGCGGAGAGCACCTCCAGCACGGGGAGGGCCGCGACGTTGCACAGCGCGTGGGGGAACAGGCCGAGCGCGCCGGGCCCGACCCAGCATTCCTTGAGCGTGACGTCCTCGAGATAGTAACGGACCAGCTCGCAGATGCGCGGGGTCGCGTCCACGTCCGGGATGATCTTGAGCAGGAAGCTCGGGGTCAGGAGCGAGGCGAGCACCTTCTCCTTGTCGCCGGCCTTCCACTTGTAGCCCATGCTGCCCGAGGCGCACAGCACGCTGCCGTAGTGGAGCGTGCCGACCAGGGTATCGGTCTCCACCTCGAGCTTGGGATGCGCGTACTTCTTGGGGAAGCCCCAAAGCTCGCGGCCGCCGGCGATGGGCGATTCATCGTCCAGATACATGGAGTGGACGTAGCCGCCTTCCTGGCCGTTGAAGCGGACCGGGATGACCTGTCCGGTTTCGGTGTAGTCACCGAAGCCGGTGGAATCGGGCATCCGGATGAATTCGTACTTCACCACCGGCTCGGTGATCTCGAGCGGCTCGGGCACCACCTTGGCCAGGGCCTCCGGATCGGTCCGGTAGGTGATGATGAGATATTCGCGGTCAATGAAGCGATACGGGCCCGGCGGAAACGACGGGTTGGTGAGCGGCATCGAGTAGGCAGTGCGTCGAACGTCGGCGATCTTCATCGGCGGGTCTCTCGTGCGGCTGTCGCGTTTCGCACCTGCGAATGGACGGCCGCCAAGGTAGAGCGGCGCGCCCCCGCTGAAAAGCCGCCCGGCTGCGCAATCCGCCTAACCGGCTAAGGACTTCGCTCCGATTCCCGCACGATTTGGCGCCCGAAGGACCGATGCGGTTCAGAAGGCGAGCAGCCCGCCCTTGCCCTTGTCCGTGCCGAACGCGACCGCTCCACCGGAGCCGTGCCAGGCCATGGCGGTCACGGGGTCGGTGTCGGGCGCGCGCAGCAGGATCTCGGCGCCGTCCGAGATGCGCACCATCATCACCATGCCGTCCTCGTAGCCGATGGCGATGACCGGATCCTTGGGGTGCGGCGCCACCACCGTCACTCGTGTGGTGGGCGAGGGCGCGAGCATCATGGGCTCCTTGCCCATGGGGCCGTCCTTGGCCTGGAACGGCCACAGGATGGCCTCGCCCGAGCCGGAGGTGGCGAGCCACTTGCCGTCGGCGGTGAAGGCGAAGGACTTCACCCGCGAGGGATAGCCCGACATGCGCATGTGCGCACCGTCCACCACGCGCCAGCCGTGCAGCGCCGGCTCCTGCATGGTGCTGACGAGAAAGCGGCCGTCGGGCGAGAAGACCACGCCGAGGTGCGAGCCCTTCCAGCCATAGACCTCCGGCTTGGCGCCCGCGGCGTTCGGGAACCACAAGGTCACGCCGCCGTAATGCGCCACTGCAAGGCGCAGTCCCTTGGGCGCGAAGGCAAGCCCGCCCACCGTGGAAGGCACCTCCAGCGACTTCGGCTCGCCCTTCTGCAGCAGCACATGGGCGACCTTGCCGGCCGAATAGGCGATGGCCCCGTCCGGCCCCAGCGCCACCCGGTCGATCCAGCGGCCCTTCTGCTGCGCCAGTTCGCGGGTGGTACCATCGGCGCGCGTCTCCATCACGCGCCCGTCGTCCCCGCCCGTCACCAGCCGCCCGCCGTCGGAAACCGCGGCGAGCACGCCGCCGTCGTGGACCGGAACCGGGACCGGCGTTGCCCCCTCCTCCAGCCCGATCAGAAACACCGCGCCGTCCGTGCCCACGAAGGCGGCCTTCGCATCGAGGAAGGCGAGGGCGACGATGCCGGCCTCGAAGGCGAGCGGCCGGACCTTGCTGGTAAGGCTGGACGGGGCGGAAACCATGGTGCTCTGATCCCGGTGATGGACGGGGCGTTCCTTAAGGCACCGATGCGCGCCGCTGGCAAGGTGGCTCCCGCCCCTTGGCCTTGGCGCGGCGCGGCCGCATAAGGGCGGCGCGCGCCATGTTCGATACCAAGCTCCCCATCGACGCCGTCCTCGGCGACATCCGCTCGACGCTCGCGTCCTATCCCTGCGCCGTGCTGGTGGCTCCGCCCGGCGCCGGCAAGACCACGCGCGTGCCCCTCGCCCTGCTGGACGAGCCGTGGGCCGTGGGCGGAAAAATCCTCGTGCTGGAGCCGCGCCGCCTTGCCGCCCGCGCTGCCGCCCGGCGCATGGCCCAGACCCTCGGCGAGGCCGTGGGCGGCACCGTCGGCTTCCGCACGCGGCTCGCCTCGGAGGTGTCGCGCCGCACCCGCATCGAAGTGGTCACGGAAGGCATCTTCACCCGCATGGTGCTGGACGACCCGGAACTTTCCGGCATCAAAGCCGTGCTGTTCGACGAATTCCACGAGCGCAGCCTCGATGCCGATCTCGGCCTCGCGCTCGCCCTCGATTCCCAGCGCGGGCTCAGGGACGACCTGCGCCTTCTCGCCATGTCGGCGACGCTGGACGGCGCCCGCGTGGCTTCCCTCATGGGAGTGGATGCGCCCGCCCCGGTGATCGAGAGCGAGGGCCGCGCCTTTCCGGTGGAGACGGCCTATCTCGGCCGCGATCCCCGCGCGCCCATCGACCGCCAGATGGCCGACGCCATCCGCCGCGCGCTGGAGCGGGAGGACGGCTCCATCCTCGCCTTCCTGCCCGGCGCCGCCGAGATCCGCCGCACCGAGACGCTGCTGCTGGACGAGGTGCGCGACCCGAAGGTCGATGTGGTCGCACTGTTCGGTGCCCTGGACGCCGCAGAGCAGGACCGCGCCGTGCTGCCGGCCCCGACGGGGCGGCGCAAGGTGGTGCTGGCGACCTCCATCGCCGAGACTTCGCTCACCATCGAGGGCGTGCGGGTGGTGGTGGACAGCGGCCTTGCCCGCGTGCCGCGCTTCGAGCCGGACGTGGGGCTGACCCGGCTCGAAACCGTCCGCGTCTCCCGCGCCGCCGCCGACCAGCGCCGGGGCCGCGCCGGCCGCACGGAACCCGGGGTCTGCTATCGCCTGTGGAGCGAGGGTGAGACGGCGAGCCTCCCCGCATTTGCCACGCCCGAAATCCTCGCCGCCGACCTCACCGGTCTCGTGCTCGACCTCGCCCGCGTTGGCGTGCGCGATCCCGCCGCCCTCCCCTTCCTTGATCCTCCCCCCGCGCCGGCCGTGACCGAGGCGAAGGCGCTGCTGCGCCTCCTCGGCGCGCTCGATGCCGAGGAATCGGTGACGCCGCTCGGCCGCCTCATGGCCCGCCTGCCCTTGCCGCCGCGCCTCGCCCATATGGTCGCCATCGGTGCGGCGCGCGGCGTGGGGCGCCTCGGTGGGGAGATCGCTGCGCTGCTGGTGGAGCGCGGGCTCGGCGGAGACAGCGTGGACCTCCTCGCCCGCCTCGACGGCTTCCGCCGCGATCGCTCGCGCCGCGCGGAAGATTCGCGCCGCCTTGCGACCCGCTGGGCGGAGATGGCGGGGCGGGAGGCCGCGACGGATCATCATGCGGCATTGGCGACGCCGCCCTCTCCCGCCGCCTTGCTGGCGCTCGCTTTTCCCGACCGTGTGGCCAAGGCGCGGGACGGGCGGGCCGGCGAAACCCAGGTGCGCTTCCTGATGGCCAACGGTCGGGGCGCGGTGCTGGAGGGCACCTCCCCGCTCGCACGCGCCCCGTTTCTTGCGGTAGCGGAAGCCTCCGGCCGTGCCGAGGGTGCCCACATCACCCTCGCCGCCGCGCTCCCGGCCGAGGAGATGGAAGCGCTGTTCGCGGACGACATCACCTCCGGCCTCGAAGTCGCCTTCGATCCGGCCGCCATGGCGGTGCGGGCGCGGGAGGTGCGGCGGCTCCGGGCGCTGGTGCTCGCGGCGCGGCCGCAGCCGGTGCCCACGGACGGGGAGACCGCACGCGCCCTCGCCCGCGGCATCGCCGAGGTCGGAATCGACCGCCTGCCCTTCTCCGCCGCGGCCCGGCAATGGCGCGAGCGCGTGATGTTCGTGCGCGCGGCCGAGGGCGAACCGTGGCCCGACCTCTCCGATGCGGCACTGGCGGCATCGGCGGAGGCGTGGCTTGCGCCCTTTCTCGCCGACCGCACGTCGCTGGCCGACATCTCGGGCGCGGATGTTGGCAACGCCCTTCACGCCTTGCTGCCCTATGAGCTGACGGCCCGCCTGGAGGCGGAGGCGCCCACCCATTTCGCAGCGCCCACCGGCTCGCGCCTCGCCATCGATTATGGCGCCGAGGGCGGGCCGGCCGTGGAGGTGCGGGTGCAGGAGCTGTTCGGCCTGACCGCCCATCCCGCCATCGCCGGCGGGCGGGTGCCCCTCACCCTCGCGCTGCTCTCGCCCGCCCACCGGCCGATCCAGGTGACGAAGGACCTGCCGCAATTCTGGCGCGGCTCCTGGCGCGACGTGCGGTCCGACATGCGCGGCCGCTACCCCAAGCACCCCTGGCCGGAAAACCCGGCCGAGGCGCCCCCCACCACCCGGGCCAAGCCGCGCGGGACGTGAGGGGGTTGCCGCGGCTCACTCCGTCGGTATGGCCCGCGGCCGGCCCTCGCCATCGATGGCCACGAAGGTGAAGACGGCTTCCGTCACCTTGGTCGACTGCTCGCTCTCGCGCGCGCGGCGCCAGGCCTCGACCTCGATGCGCAGGGAGGTGCGGCCGACCCGCGCGATGTTGGCGAACAGGCTCACCTCGTCGCCCACCGCCACCGGCGAGAGAAAGCTCATCGCCTCGACCGCCACCGTGGCCGCGCGGCCCCGCGAGCGCCGGGCAGCCACGTTTCCGGCGGCAAGGTCCATCTGCGACATCAGCCAGCCGCCGAAGATATCACCACTCGGATTGGTATCGGCCGGCATGGCGATGGTGCGGATGACCGGAATCCCGTCCGGCATCTGCGACTCCTTGTCGTGCATCCCTTCTCCCCGCACGCCTGAGGCGTGCCCTCTCCAACGTTCCGCCGAAGCTGATAGCAAAATTTCGCCGCAGCGCAGCCAAATTTGATCCATCTCAGAGAATCGGGAGCGCGGGCGTGGTTTCTAACACTTGTCCATGTCTTTTCGGGGCAGACAGGGCATGGATGACCGGCTCCGCCTTGCTGTGTGGGCGGAGCCGGTATCTCTTTCAGCCGATCCTTTTTCAAAAGGCCGGCACATGATTCCGCCGGAACGAGGCTGACCTCGTTACCGGCGGTTTTCATTTTGGGCCGGCCCCATCGGAGGCCGCCATGGTCCAAGCCCGCCGTCCCGAAAGCCGCATCCGCCGCCGCGCCCTCGCCGCGACAGTACTGGCCGGAGCGCTCGCCGCCACGCTCGCCCCGGTGGCGCAGGCCTGCACGCGTGCGGTCTATCTGGGCTCCGACGGCATCGTCATCACCGGCCGGTCCATGGACTGGATGGAGGACATGCGCACCAATCTGTGGGCCTTCCCGGCCGGCATGGCGCGCGATGGGGCGGCGGGAGCCAACACGCCGAAATGGGTGTCGAAATACGGCAGCGTCGTCGCCTCGGGCTACGACGTGGGTACGGCCGACGGCATGAACGAGAAGGGTCTCGTCGCCAACCTGCTGTACCTCGCCGAATCCGAATACGCGAAGCCTAACGGCAAGCCAGCGCTCTCCATCAGCGTCTGGGCGCAGTATGTGCTCGACAATTTCGCCACCGTCGCCGAGGCGGTCACGGCGCTCTCCGCCGAGCCGTTCGTGGTGGTGACGGCAACCCTGCCCAACGGCTCCGGCGCCCAGCTCCACCTCGCCATCTCCGATCCCTCCGGCGACAGCGCCATCTTCGAGTATCTCGGCGGCAAGCTCGTGGTGCATCACGGGCGGCAATACCAGGTGATGACCAACTCACCCAGCTACGACCAGCAGCTCGCGCTCAACGCCTATTGGCAGGAGATCGGCGGCACGGTGTTCCTGCCCGGCACCAACCGCGCGGCGGACCGCTTCGCCCGCGCCAGCTTCTTCATCAAGGCTGTCCCCGCCAAGGCGGCGCCGGAGATCCTGTCCGCCGTCCCGGACCAGACCTACGCCAACCAGGCGGTGGCGAGCGTCGCCAGCGTGATGCGGTCGGTGAGCGTGCCCCTCGGCCTCTCGACGCCGGGCGAGCCGAACATCGCCTCCACCCTGTGGCGGACGGTGAGCGACCAAAAGGACAGGGTCTATTTCTTCGATTCGGCCACCAGCCCGAACACCTTCTGGGTGCCCCTCG
The DNA here is from genome assembly GCA_041915035.1 of Xanthobacter sp. Taxonomy (GTDB): domain Bacteria; phylum Pseudomonadota; class Alphaproteobacteria; order Rhizobiales; family Xanthobacteraceae; genus Xanthobacter. The sequence goes on along the minus strand of JAYSCE010000041.1, from coordinate 4,468 downwards.
CCGACCTCGACCTAAAGCCCGGTGCGCCGGTGAAGAAGCTCGATCTCACCGGCGGCAAGGTCTATGGCGGCAACGCGGCCGCGCGGTTCGTGCCGGCGCAGCCCTTCACCTTTCTGCCCGTCAAGCTGGACTGAGCTGCAGGCGGCCCATCAATTGGGCGGCGGCGAGAAGGTGCTGGTGGAGGGCGGCGGGGCAAAACCGCCGCTCGACGGGGGCGGCGCGAAACCGCCGCCACTGCTGCCACTCGACGGGGGCGGTCCGAACACGTCCTTCGAGCCCGAAGACGACGAGCCGGAGGACGAAGAGCTTGCGGCCGGCGCGCTCGCGGCGGCGGGTGCCGGGGCGGGCTGCGCGGCGGTCGCCGGCGGCTTCGGCTTCGGCCGCGAGGCGGAAGGCTTGGGCCGCTCGCGGACCTCGGGCGTGCCCTGCGGGTCGAAGCCCACATAGATGATGTAGCGCTCCATCTCGTACGGCTTCAGCAGCGGGAACGCGATCTGGTCCTCCACCACCGTGAAGGGCGCGTGGCCCGGATCGGCCGGAACATCGACGGCAACGGCGAAGAACTTGGTGGTGACGGTCTTGGGCGAGGGCCCCTCATTCACCACGGCGATGCGAACGGGCACCTTCACCTGGCCAGGGCTGCCCTTTTCGCCCATCAGGACGCGGCCTTCGATGCCCACCTTCACCAACATCATGCCGTTGGCGATGGTGCATTCGCGGGCGAGGCGACCGATGGTGGCCTGATAGCGCAGCCCGCCGCCGGTAGTGACTTGCCAGCTCCCGGCGCCGGTGCGCACGGTGAGCATGGGGCAATCATAGGACAATTGATCCGGACCGGCACCGACCACGAGCGAGCCGGAGGTGGCGCTGTTCACGACACCGGCAGAGGTGGCGCCCGGCGTCGCAATGGCGGTGCCGCCGGCGACGCCCGTGTCCTGCGCGCCGAAGGAGCCATCGAGACCTTCGCCGCCGGCGCAGCCGGCGAGGACGGCCGCCATGAGGCCGGGCAGCATCAGCCGGGCAAAGGTGAAACGGCGGGGTGCGGACACGCGCGTGAGCACCGTCACGGGCCCGTCGGTGGCCCGGATCTGCGCGACCGTCCGTGTTGCACCCGCCATATCGTCAACTCCATGGGCGCCCTGGATCGCGCGCTTATAGCAAAGGGAAGCCGGCATGAGGACTCCCCGCCCGCCCCTGCGGGTCCCCGGCGCCGGCTCCGTGAAAGTAAGGTTACCGGGCCCCCGTCAGCCCCCGAGGCCGACGGGCTTGCCCACGACCACCGTAAGCGCGTCTTTCGCCGTGGCCAGCCGGCCGGCGACGCGCTTGAGGTCGTCGAGGGTCACGGCGGCGATCAGCGCGTTGCGGCGGTCGATGTAGTCGATGCCGAGCTCATCGAGCTGGATCTGCAGCAGCTGGCCGGCGACCTTGGACGAGGTATCGAAGCGCAGGGCATAGCTGCCCATCAGGTAGCTCTTCGCCTCCTCCAGCTCCTTGGCGGTCGGCCCGTCCTTGAGGATCTGGCCGAACTCGTGGGTGATGAGGGAGATGGATTCCGCCGCCCGCTCGTTCTTGGTCGCCGTGCCCGCGAACCACAGGCCGACGTGGGAGAGGGCCACCTGATAGGAATAGACCGAATAGGCGAGCCCGCGCGCCTCGCGCACTTCCTTGAACAGGCGCGAGGAGAAGGCGCTGCCGCCGAGGATGTGGTTGAGCACATAGGCCGGGATGAAGTCCGGATCGCGCCGCTCGAGACCGCCGGTGCCTATCACCACCACCGACTGCGAGACGTCGAGGGGGATGACCTCCACGGTGCCGATCTTCTGCGGCGTCACATTGGCGACGGGAACGAGCGCCGCCTGGGCCGGAAGCTTGCCGAACACCTCGTCGAGCCGCTTGCCCAGCTCCTCGGCACTGATGTCGCCCACCACGGCGACGCGCAGGTTCGAGCGGGCGAAGGTCTTGCCGATGAAGCCGGCGATGTCCTCGCGGGTCAGCTTCGCGACGCTGTCCAGCGTGCCATCCACCGGCCGGCCATAGGGATGGCCCGGGAAGGCGAGCGCGAACCAGCGGTCGTTGGCGATGGCATTGGGCTCGGTGGAGCGACGGCGCAGCATGGCGAGCTGGGAGGCGCGGATGCGCTCCACTGCTTCCCCATCAAAACGCGGCTCGTTGACCGCGAGGCGCAGCAGCTCGAAGGCCTTGTCACGGTTTTCCGATAGGGTGCGCAGGGACCCGCGCATCTCGTCGCGGCCGGCGTCGAAATGCAGCTCCACCGCATGATCGGCCAGCGCCCGCTGGAAGGCATCGGAATCAAGCGACCCGGCGCCCTCGTCCAGAAGCGAGGAGGCGAGGTTGGCGAGGCCGGCGTGATCGGGACCGTCCTGGGCGGCACCGCCGAGGAAAGCGAACTCAAAGGCGATGAGCGGGAGCGTGGTGTCGTGGACCAGCCAGGCCTTGATGCCGCCGGGGCTCGTCACCTCGGTGATGCGGCTCGACTGGGACTGTGCCGTATCAGCGGCGAGAAGGGAAAGGGCCATCGTAACCATCGCAAGAAAGAGCCGGGCGGCAGGGCGAAGGCCCGCGCCCGCGAAAAAGGCGCGCCGGCCCGAACGGGCCGGCGAACGGAACGCGAAAGCCGGGACGGCCGTCGTCACGAGCGATTGTCCTTCTTGCCGTCCTTGCCCGCCTCGCCAGCCTTCGGCTCGGCCTGCTTGAGGTAGCCGGTCACGGCGCGGTCGGTGACGAGATAGCGACGGGCCACGTCGCGGACCTGATCGGCGGTCACGGCTTTCAGCCGCTCGGGCCACTCGCGCACGTCCTTGGCGGACAGGCCGGTGGCCCAGGAGGCGCCATAGATGCGGGCCAGGGTCGCCTGGTTGTCCTGCGCATAGATGGTGTCGGCGATGAGCCGGGTCTTGGCGCGGGCCAGTTCCAGGTCATCGACGCCCTTGTCCTGCAGCTCGGCCACCACCGCATCGACGGCAGCCTCCAGCGTCTCCAGGCTCACGCCCGGCCGGGGAGAGGCATAGGCGACGAAGCGCGTCGCGTCATAGGCCGTCCCCTGATACCAGGAGCCGGCACCGGCCGCGAGGCCCTTCTCCGCCACCAGCGTGCGGTACATGCGGCTGGTCTGTCCGCCGCCGAGGATGTGGGAGAGCACTTCCAGCGCTTCCGCATCGCCCGGCGCGGCGGTGCGAGCGGACGGCACGAGATAGGAACGCTGCAGGCTCGGCTGGGCGACGCGCGGGTCGGCCAGCGACACCCGCCGGTGGGCACGCGGCTCCGGCTCCTGCGGGCGGCTGCGCGGCGGGGTATCGGCCTGGGCGATCTTGCCGTAGGTCTTTTCCGCCAGCGCCTTCACCTCGGCGGGGTCGACGTCGCCGGCCACCACCAGAAGGGCGTTGTTGGGCGCATAGAAGCGGCGATAGAAGGCCAGCGCGTCCTCGCGGTTGAGGCCCTTGATCTCGTGCTCCCAGCCGATGATCGGATGCTGGTAGGGGTGGTTCACGTAGGTCGTGGCCTGCAGCACCTCGGAGAGTCGGGCACCGGGATCGTTGTCCGTACGCATGCGGCGCTCTTCCAGCACCACGTCGCGCTCGGGCAGCACCACCTCGTCTGAGAGCTTGAGGCCGCGCATGCGGTCGGCCTCGAAGCCCATCACGGTCTCGAGGTGCTCCTTCGCGACGCGCTGGAAATAGGCGGTGTAATCCTGGGAGGTGAAGGCGTTCTCCTGTCCTCCGAGCCGCGCCACCTCGGCCGAGAACTGGCCCTGCGGGTGGGCATCTGTGCCCTTGAACATCAGGTGCTCGAGGAAATGGGCGATGCCGGACTTGCCCGGCTGCTCGTCGGCCGATCCCACCTTGTACCACACCATGTGGGTGACCACCGGGGTGCGGTGATCCGGGATGACCATGACCTGAAGGCCGTTGGCGAGCTTGAATTCGGTGACTTCGGGGCCCGCCGCGTCGGCAAGGCGGGGAGAAAATGCGGCCGCTCCAGCGGCGAGAATGGCAACCATGGCGAGACGGCTCATCTGCACGTGACGATCTTTCGGCATTCGACGCACCCGCAGGCGCGTCCGTCAAGGAAAGATAGGAGGCCCGCCGCCGCCGAAAAGGACCGGCCGGAGCGGTATCGGGCCGCGCCTGCAGACCGTTCGACCCTCGCGTCCGTCACTGGCGATCGAACAGGGTCGGCATCTTCCAGGGCTCCTTCTTCTCCTCCACCACGCCGTAGGGGGCATTGGGGGCGGGCGTCTGGTAGCCGGGCGGCGGCTGGATCAGGTTTTCACGGTTCGGCTCACCGTTGAACGTGAGCTGCTCCTGCTTGGCACCACCGAGCCCGGGGAAGCTGAACGAGCCGAGCTGACTGGGCAACAGCACGTCGCGCGTCGAGCCAGCGCCCACCGGCTCGGTCGGCGCCGTGCTGTTGCCCACCCAGATACCGTCGGCGTTGAAGCTGAACACCG
>JAYSCE010000040.1:12713-14854 GCA_041915035.1 Xanthobacter sp. | reverse complement strand
GAGGATATCGACCGGCGCCGCGTCTCCGCGCGCTGGTTCGCCGCCACGCTGCTCACGGCCTTGTGTGGTTCGTTCCTGATGGGCGGCGCCGTTTATGCGGCGCTGGACGGCGAGCACCGCTTCGCGCTCATGCCGGAAAAGGTGCGCAACGCCATCCGCGGCGCGCTGGCCGTGGGCGAGCGCCCCGTCAATTCCGCCCGCAAGGGCGATCGCATGTCGCTGCTCGGCGAAGCTGCCACGGCGCGTCAGACCTTCCGCGTCTCCACCGCGACCAAGATGGGCGATCGCGAGATCATCAAGGTGCGGCCCTTCACCCGGGTGGCGGCGAACCTTGCCATGTCCACCACCTCGGTGTCCTCCAACATCCCGCGCTTCAATCCGGCCCAGCTCGTGGCCGATTCCAGCAAGGACGAGGTCGCTCCCCAGGCCGAGCCCACCGGCGAGGTGACGCTGGTGATGCGCGATATCTCCAGCCTGCCGCCGAGCACCCGGCTCGGCGCCGCGACCTCCATGGAAAACGTGCTGGTGAAGGTACGCGAGGTGGCCGAACTGACCCGCGTGCAGCCCGGCCAAGGCGGATTGCCCGCCGCTATCGTCGCCGGTCAGCCGGGCTTCCCGCCCCAGATGGCGGCTCAGGCCGCGACGACGCCTTACCTCTCCTATGCCAGCGTCGGCAACGCGCTCGGCTCGCCGGGCCTGCCGGCCTCCGCTGTGCCCGCCGCGCACGCCCCGCCCGGAGCGGCCAATGCGCCGGTGCCGGTTGCACCGAACAACATCAGCTTCGTGCCCAAGACCTCGGACGAGACCTCCGGCGGCAACGACTGGTCGGACGCTACGGTGGTGGTGAAGAAGGGCGACACCATCGTCTCCATCCTCATGGACAACGGCGTCTCCAAGGAAGATGCTCGCGCCGCCGCCGCCGCCTTCCAGCGCGGTCGGGACGGCACGGTGAAGGATGGCCTGCGCATGCATTTGCTGCTGCAGGAAGAGAACAAGCGGGTGCGCCCGCTGCGCATCTCCATCTTCAGCGACCTCGGCCACGAGGGCACTGTCGCGCTCTCCGACAAGGACGAGTTCGTCAACGTGCCCGAGCCCTCCGAGACCGAGATGGCCGGCGTCTCCGAGGATACGGACGAGGATGACGGCGGCCCCGGCATCCGGCTCTACGAGAGCATCTACGAGACTGCGCTGCGCAACGACGTGCCGCGCAGCGTCATCGCCGATCTCATCCGTGTCTATTCCTTCGATGTGGACTTCCAGCGCCGTGTAAAGCCGGGCGACAGCTTCGAGGTGCTGTTCTCGGACGATCCGGGCGCCTCCAACGACGTGCTCTACGCCGCCCTCACCGTGAACAAGGAAACCCGGCGCTACTTCCGCTTCCAGACCACGGACGACGGCCTCGTCGATTATTATGACGAGGACGGCAAGAGCGCGAAGAAGTTCTTGGTCAGAAAGCCCATGGCCGGCGGCATCATGCGCTCGCCCTTCGGCTATCGCCGCCACCCCATCCTCGGCTATTCCAAGCTGCACACGGGCGTGGACTGGGCCGACGCCATCGGTTCGCCGATCTATGCCGCGGGCAATGGCACCATCATCTACGCCAACTGGAAATCCGGCTACGGCAAGCACACGGAAATCCAGCACGCCAACGGCTACGTCACCACCTATTCTCACCAGTCGGGCTTCGCCCGCGGCATCCGCGAGGGCGTGACGGTGCGCCAGGGCCAGCTCATCGGCTATCTCGGCAACACCGGCCTCTCCACCGGCCCGCATCTGCACTACGAAGTGAAGATCAACGGCAACTTCGTCGATCCCATGCGCATCCGCCTGCCGCGCGGCCGGGCGCTGGACGGCAAGTTCCTCGCCGAGTTCAAGAAGGAGCGGGAGCGCATCGAGGCCCTGCTCAGCCACGCCCCGGTGCCGCCGAAGGTGGCGAACGCCGGCGCGTCCAAGACCCGCGCCGCTAGCAACTGACCGCCCGCCCCTCCCCTGTCGTGCGCGGGGGAGGGCGCCCGTCGTCAAAAGACCGCTGGACACGCGGGATGGCGCCACCGCCGCGGCTGCACTTCGCCACAAACAAAGCTTGACCTTGGGGACGGTTCAGCTACCGCTGCGACCGGTTGAAAGCCAAACCTTTCTCT
>JAYSCE010000040.1:0-12703 GCA_041915035.1 Xanthobacter sp. | reverse complement strand
CTCCCAGAGGACTGCCCCCATGAGCGGCCCCTTCCGTGGTTCGGTTCGTTCCCTCGCCTGCGCCCTCATCCTCTCCACCGCGCTCCCCGCGCTCGCCGCCGCCGATCCGCTGGGCGACTATGTCGCCGCCCGCGACAAGGCCATTGCGGCCTCCCTCGCCGCCGCCAAGGCCGGCAAGAGCGGCGACGATGCCGTGGTGAAGCGCGAGGAGGCCGCGCTCAAGGACCTCGGCAAGCGCATGACCGTCGTCATCGGCCCGGTGAAGTTCAAGGGCCTCGGTGACCCGCAATATACGCTGCGGGTGCTGACCTACGACGAGAACACCCCCGCCAAGGATCTGGACGGCCTCGCCTTCGGTAACAAGGACTACAGCACCCGCCTGGTGGTGGCACCCGAAAGCATCTTCAACACCTGGCTCGCCGCCCGCGCCAAGGATCCGGACGCCCCGAAGGCCTTCGCCTCCGGCGTGAAGGCGGCGGCGGGCACGCCCGAGTTCTACACCAACGCCATCCCCTTCGATGGTGGCTTCTACCAGCCCTATGTGGAATTGCCCGTCGCCGCCGTTCCGGGCGAGACCGCCGTCGCCTGGCTCGGACAGCAGACCGAGGAGCCCACCGGCAACGCGCCCCCCAACGAGATTGCCATTGTGCGCATCGGCGGCGGCAAGGCCATGGCTGGTGTGACCCTGGTGAAGCTGGACGTGAAGCCCATTGCCGCCTGCGACGCCGTCTGGCAGCCCTTCAAGGCCAAGGCCGACGCGCTGCAGAAGCAGGTGGAGAAGGACAACAAGGACCAGGACCCGCGCTGGGAAGAGATCACCAAGATCCAGGACGAGGGCTCCAACGCCTATCGCGCCTGCTTCATGAAGGAGGCCCCCAGCCAGCCCTTCTTCGCCGCCGCCGTGAAGAAGGCGGAAGCCTTCCTCGCCACGTCGCGCGGGCAGTGAGCGGGCGCCCCTGCCCTCATCCACCGGAGAGCTGACATGACCCGCCCTGCGCGACGCCTGCCGAACCTGCCGAATGGACCCGCCCTTGTGCTTGCACTGGGCCTCGCCATCGCTCCGGCCGGCGGTGCCGGGGCGGGACCGGCCGAGGATTATATCGCCGCCCGCGACAAGGCCGTGGCGGCGCTGGCCAAGGCGGAGAAGGACGGCGCGAGCCCGGAAAAACTGGAGAAGCGCGACGCCACCGAGCGCAAGACCCTGGAGCGGACCATGAGCGGGCTCATCGGCCCGCTCAGCATCAAGGGGTTCACGGCCAGCTTCTCCCCCGCCACCCTGCTGGACGGCAACATCGAATCCGGCGGGCCGGACGGGCTGCTGTTCTCCGACGCCGACGCCACCACCTACGTGCTGGTGTCGCCCGAGCCGGTGTTCGCCAACTGGCTGGCGGCGCGCGCGAAGATGGAGGGCGCGGACCCGGCCCTCGGCCGCGGGATCGCGGCGGCAACGGCCAGCGAGGAATTCTACACCCTCGCCATCGGCGCCGAGGCGGCCTTCTCCCGCTACATGGACCTGCCGGTGACGGCGCCGGAGGGCGAGACGGTGCGGGCGGCGCTGGGCCTGTTCAGCCAGGACCTCCCCGCCAACGCGCTGCCCGAAACGGTGGTCGTCACAAGGGTGGCGAACGGCCGCGTCACCGTTGGAAACGCCACGGTGGAGCTGGGCATCAAGTCCCTGCCCGTGTGTGACAAGGCCTGGAAGGCGGCGAGCGCCAGGGCGGAGGCGCTGCGCACCGCCGCGGAGAAGTCGAAGAAAGAGGATGACCCGCGCTGGGAAGAGGCGAACAAGGCCGACGTGGATGCCTCCAACGCCTTCCGCGCCTGCTTCGCCAAGGAAGCCCAGGGCCAGCCCTTCCTCGCCGCCGCGGTGAAGCGCGCCGAAGCCCTGCTCGCCACCGCCCGGGGCCAGTGAGCGCATAGCCCGCACGGCGCCGGTGAAAGACCGGGGACGCGGCGGGGCCATCCATTGATTTTTACCAATGGCGGCGCAGATTGCGCCGCCATTGTCGTTTCCAGCCGTGAGAGTCCCCATGACGCGCCCCCGCCCCGCCGGATGCTCCCCCCTCCGCCTGGCCGCGGTGCTGCTCGCGGTTCTCGGCGCGCCGGCGGCGGCCCATGCGGATGCGGCGGACGACTACATCGCGGCCCACGCCAAGGCCGAGGCGGACGTGGCCGCCGCCGTGAAGGCGGGCAAGAGCGACGGCGACATCGAAAAGCTCGGCGCGCCGCTGCTGAAGGATCTGGAAAAGCGGATGGTGGCCCTCCTCGGGCCGCTCAGCTTCAAGGGCACGCAGAAGAAACCCATCTTCATGCCGTCCTCGCTCAACCCGGAATTTCTGGAATCCAAGGAGCCGGACGGCCTGCTGTTCTCTGGCACCAACCTCACCACCCGCTATTTCGTCTCCCCCGAGCCGGTGTTCACCCAGTGGCTCGCCGCCCGCGCCAAGGAAGAGGACGCCGCCCCCGAGCTGCGCCTCGGCCTCAAGGGCGCCATGGGCACGGAGCCCTTCTATTTCGCCGTGCTGGGTACGGATGCCGCCTTCATCAAATACATGGATCTTCCGGTGACAGCCGGCGACGGCGAGAGCGTCACCGCCGCCCTCGGCCTCTTCACCCAGTCGGGCCAGCAGAACGACCCGCCCAGCAGCATCGTCTTCACCCGCGTGGGCGACGGCCGTGTGGTGGTGGGCACGGCGGACCTGAAAGCCAGCATCAAGCCCCTGCCCGCCTGCGAAGCCATCTGGAAAGAGGCCAACACCAAGGCCACCAAACTCGAGGACGCCGCCGGCAAGACCCGCAACGACGAAGACCCCCGCTGGAAGCAGGCCGAACAGGTCCGCGAAGCCGGCGGCGACGCCTTCCGCGCCTGCTTCGTCAAGGCCGCGCCCGGGCTTCCGTTCTTTCCCGGCGCGGTGAAGCGCGCGGAGGAACTGGTGCAGGCGGCGCGGGGGAAGTAGGAGGGCGTCAGGCTTTCCAGAAGTCGGCGGCGCCCTCGGGGAGGGTGGCGAGGACGCGGTCGAGCTTGTCCGCGTCCATGTTCCGCCGCAGCGCCGCCGCCACGTCGGCGATGGCCGAGGCCGGCGCGAAATTGTGGTGCCGGCGCAGGTCCTGCACTTCGGCGGTCATTGCCGCCCGATCCGCGAACGGCCGGCGCGGCTCCGCCGTGTCCCAGTCCGCCACGAAGATGGCCCGGAGCACCGGCGGCAGCACCCCCGCAAAGCGGATCGCGTCCTCCAGCGACAGCCGCCGCCGAAATACCACCAGGACCCCCTCCACCATGGTGTAGGTCTGATTGCGCGTGGCGAGCCCCGCCGTATCCCGCGCATCGGCGAGGAAGCGGTCGAACGCTTCGGTGGCGTGCTGGATGTCGAGGGGGATTGTCATGGGAAGATGGGGGATGGGGGAATGCACAAGGAGGGGATGACCCGTTCCTGACGTTCAGAATGTCTGCTGCAGGGCAATTAAGGAACAGTAGCGGTGGAGAGGCTGAAAATACTGTATCATCAGAATCAGACATCAAACAAAACAATTCAAGCGAGAAGATATGACTTCAGCGCAGCCGCATGATGATCCCAAGTGCGCCCTTCATTCATGATCCACTGAGCCGCACTGGCTCCAATTTGCTTTCGCAATTTACTATCATTAAATAATATTTCCAACGCATAGACAATTTCCTCTACGCTGCTCTCTCCCCAACCTTCTGTTCCGACTGAGCTCGACACGACGGGAGCCTGATTGCCCAGAACGACACAATTGTTGTTGCCAACCAAGTCGCGGGCGCCAGTGTTATTGGCGAGTATCACCGGAACCCCGCAAGCCATGGCTTCCTTCGCAGGGAGATTTGTTGCCGCTTCGCATCGCGACACCTGTATTGCGCAGTCCATCTCGCGTAAAATAGATGGGATCAATGGGTTAGGCGTCGGTGGCAATTCCAAAAACTGGCTCTCACGGATACCATTATCAGTAACCCATCGCTTCACGTCCAGCACGCCGCTGGCACCCATTCGCAGCGGGAATTTCAGCTTGCCCTGAAAGCCTACAGAGCCCTGTGGCCAGGGAGAATGCCAAGCAGACACCAGCATAGCTTCTTTGTGACGCGCCGCAAACTCTCGGAACGCCAATAATACGAGATCGTGTGCTTTGCGGAACTCGATCTTTCCACCCGAGAAGACGTAAAACCGATTGGGATCGAGAACTCCCGATTTGGGCCCCGGAAAGAATTGTGACGCATCTACCCCTTCATGGATCACCCTCACAGGCTTTCCACTCGCTGCCCTCAAAATATTTGCTCCCCAGCTCGAGGCACAAAGCACATCGTCATGGCTATCCAACACCTGACGAGCATTGTCTACACGCGTATCTTCCAGCAGACACCGAGCAATGGTTCGCCGTCCTTTGAAGTGTGGTGCCGCCGCCGCGACGAACCGGTTGCCGAACCCATTCACTACGATAAGATCCTTTGCGGCGGCGCCGGTCTTGTCCGCGACGAGGCGGGCCAGGAATGCATTGGATTTGATGACAGCCGGACCCATTGCGAACATCCGCAAAGGATCCATGGCTTGAACATCGGCCGGTCCGATCGGCCTGCCCATCAATGGTTGAACGTCCGGATCGATCGCCCAGCGCTGAAAAATACTCAAACCAACCAATCCCCAGCCAAAATAATTATTGGCCTGCCAATTTAACATAATTTTATTGTGCATGTATTTCCCCAAACGAACAGGAAAAACGCACGAAATTCACATGGTTTTCGCGTGTGACGCTGGTGCGGCTCCGCGTTTAATCTTTAGCTGCAGCTTGGTGGGTGTCTGTTGAGGTTTCAACCGGAAGCTCGCGCATAAGCTGTGCGGCACGTCGCCGCCTACCGTCAACAACGGCAGCATGTCGCCGGCGTGCATGCCCACAGCTGTTGTTGGGCGGGCAGCACATAACTCTGATCGAAAATCACATAAAAACAAAAGACCCCCATCGCATTCACGCTGGGGGCCATCCTTCCCTCTCAACCGAAGCTTCCGTCCCAGCACTCCCCTCACGCCGCCTGCCCCCCCTTACGGCGTCGCCGGGGAATGCAGCGTCCAGTTTCGAGACCGGGCGGCCGTTCCCCCCTCACCCCTTCCTCACCCCCGGCGGCTTCCACGTGCCCTTCCCCGCCGGCAGGATCGAAGGCGGGGTGTCCTTCGGCCAGTAGAGGCGCATCACCATGTAGATGGGGCCGTCGGGGGCGGGGAGCCAGTTGGCCTCCTTGTCCGGGCCGGGGGACTTGTTCTGGATGTAGAGGGTGAGCGAGCCGTCGGCGTTGCGCTTCAGGTTCGGCAGCATGGGCGAGTTGATGAGGTAGCGGTCGATGGGGTTCTTGATGAGGAGCTGCGTCTTGCCGTCATACATGGTGACGGACCAGAAGGCGTTCACCGGCGGCAGGCTGTCGGCCGGGAAGGTGAGGGTGTAGTTGGCCTTGGAGCCGTCGAGGGTCTGGCCCTCGGCGTCGAGGCGGGTCAAGGGGTAGGTGGCCTCCACCGCGTCATTGCCATAGATGCCGGCCTGGGCGCCCACCGCGCGCAGCAGCCAGTCGCCGTTGAAGAAGGCGGCATCGCCCGCCGGCGAACCCACGCGCCAGCCGTTCACATCCGTGCCGAAGGCGGCCACCGCGTCCGTCACCTTGTCGAGGCCCTGCTTGAGGCCGATCAGCACCTCGGCCTTGTCCTCCAAGGACAGGCTCTTGAAATCGAAGGTCTTGCCGGCGCCAACCCCGATGCTGGCAAGCTGCTCGCGGATCGCCTTCTCCTCCGGCAGCGCCGGGGCGAACTGGAGCGCGAAGTCCAGGAACTCGAAGAATTCCGTGCGCACAAGATCCTTGGAGAATTTCGGGAAGTCGATCTGCGGCGCGGCGGGCGGCGCAGCCTTGCCGAGGAAGGCGGAGAGCGGGCGCACCTGATAACCGGCCTGCACCTTCTTCACGTTCTCGATGTCAGCGGCATTGAACAGCTGGGTACGGAAGATGGTGAGCGCGAATTCGGTGGAGGCGCGGAAGACCTTGCGGATGCCGGCCGGCGTCTCGCCCGTCCAGCCCGGCCCCACCACCAGATAGTCGCCGGCCTCGTTGCCGGTGGCGCGGCTGCCGATATAACCGTAGTTGAAGGTATTGCCATCCACCAGCTGGACCGAATAATAGCGCGCCTTCTCCACCGCCGGCACGGAGATGACGATGGGCTCGGCGCGCAGATCCAGCCAGCCGAGGGAATAGGGCGTGTCGCTGTTGGGCGTGGGCACCGAGGTGTCCTGCCAGGTGAAGACGCGGGCCTCGTTGTAGAGCTGGTTGAACGGCGCCTTGAACTGCCCGGAGTTCCGGTCGACCACGTACTCGTACATGACGCCGTAATTCATCACGATGGGCAGGCCATAGATGAAGCCGGCCTCGGCGATGTCCTTCGCCTTGAAGAAGCCGGGGCGGTCCGCCGCGCGCGCCGCGCCGGGCGCAAGGCCGGGCACCAGCGAGAGAGCAGGGCCGGCCACGCCGCCGGCGGCCAGGATCTTCAGGAAATGTCGCTTGGACAGCATGATGGGCCTTCCCGTCGCCGCAGGAGCCCCCCGCTCCCCGGTTCGGCGGGAGATTAGCTTGGCCGTGCGCCGCCGTCGCCCCCCGAATTTGCCGGAGCCGCCACCAACAAAAAGCCCCCGGCGCGGGACGCCGGGGGCTGTGTCTTCAAGCGCTGTGGGCGGGCCTCAGGCCGCCTGGTCCACCTTCGCCGCCTCGCTGGTGAAGGTGAGGTGGTTGCCGTCGAGGCCGACCGTCACCTTCGCGCCGTCGAGGATCTCGCCGCCGAGGATCTTCTCGGCGAGGGGGTCCTGCACCAGCTTCTGGATGGTGCGCTTCAGCGGGCGCGCGCCATAGGCCGGGTCGTAGCCCTTCTCGGCGAGGAAGCTGCGCGCCTCGGGGGAGAGCTCGATGGTGATCTTGCGATCCTCCAGCAGCTTGCGCAGCCGGCCCAGCTGGATGTCCACGATGTGGTCCATCTGGTCCCGCTTCAGGCGGTGGAACATGACGATCTCGTCGATCCGGTTGATGAATTCCGGGCGGAAGTGACGCCGCACGGCCCCCATCACCATGTCGTAGGCCTCCTCGTCGGACACCACCTCGTCGCCCGCATGCCCCGGCACCTTGAAGCCCATGGGCTGGCGCGGATCGGCGAGGAATTCGGCGCCGAGGTTCGAGGTCATGACGATGAGCACGTTGCGGAAGTCCACCGTGCGGCCCTGCCCGTCCGTCAGGCGCCCGTCGTCGAGCACCTGCAGCAGGACGTTGAACACGTCCGGATGCGCCTTCTCCACCTCGTCGAACAACACCACCTGATAGGGCCGGCGCCGCACGGCTTCGGTGAGGGCACCGCCCTCGTCATAGCCCACATAGCCGGGAGGGGCGCCGATGAGCCGGCTCACGGAGTGCTTCTCCATGTATTCCGACATGTCGATGCGCACCATCGCCGTCTCGTCGTCGAACAGGAACTCGGCCAAAGCCTTGGTCAGCTCCGTCTTGCCGACGCCCGTGGGGCCGAGGAAGAGGAACGAGCCGATCGGCCGGTTCGGGTCCTGCAGGCCGGCGCGGGCACGGCGCACGGCGGTGGAGACGGCAGCCACCGCCTCCGACTGGCCCACCACGCGCTTCGCCAGCTCCAGCTCCATGCGCAGCAGCTTCTCGCGCTCGCCTTCCAGCATCTTGTCCACCGGCACGCCGGTCCAGCGGGAGACGACGCCGGCGATGTGGCTGGGCGTCACCGCCTCTTCCACCATGCCGCCGGCCGCGCCCGCCTTCTCGATGTCGGCAAGCTTCTTCTCCAGCTCCGGGATGACCGAATAGGTCAGCTCGCCGGCCTTCTGGTATTCGCCCTGCCGCTGCGCGGAGGCGAGGTCGGCGCGCGCCTGGTCGAGCTTGGCCTTGACGGTGGTCGCCTCGCCCAGCTTCTCCTTCTCGGACTTCCACTTGGAGGTGAGGACGGAGGCCTTCTCCTCCAGGTCCGCCAGTTCCTTCTCGGACCGCTTCAGACGGTCGCGGGAGGCGCTGTCGGTCTCCTTCTTCAGTGCCTCCTGCTCGATCTTGCGACGCATGATCTCGCGGTCGAGGCTGTCCAGCTCCTCCGGCTTGGAATCCACCTGCATGCGCAGGCGCGAGGCCGCCTCGTCCACAAGGTCGATGGCCTTGTCGGGCAGGAAGCGGTCGGTGATGTAGCGGTTGGAAAGAACCGCCGCAGACACCAGCGCCGAGTCGGTGATGCGCACGCCGTGGTGCAGCTCATACTTCTCCTTCAGGCCGCGCAGGATGGAGACGGTATCCTCCACCGTGGGCTCGGAAACGAAGACGGGCTGGAATCGGCGGGCCAGGGCCGCGTCCTTCTCCACGTGCTTGCGATACTCGTCCAGCGTGGTCGCGCCGACGCAGTGCAGCTCGCCGCGGGCAAGGGCGGGCTTCAGCAGGTTGGACGCATCCATGGCGCCGTCGGTCTTGCCGGCGCCGACGAGGGTGTGCATCTCGTCGATGAACAGGATGATGCCGCCCTCGGCCGCCTCGACCTCGGAAAGCACGCTCTTCAGACGCTCCTCGAACTCGCCGCGATACTTCGCGCCGGCGATCAGCGAGCCCATGTCGAGCGACAGAAGGCTCTTGTCCTTCAGGCTCTCGGGCACGTCGCCATCCACGATGCGGCGGGCGAGGCCCTCCACGATGGCGGTCTTGCCGACGCCGGGCTCGCCGATGAGCACGGGGTTGTTCTTGGTGCGGCGCGCCAGCACCTGGATGGTGCGGCGGATCTCCTCGTCGCGGCCGATCACCGGGTCGAGCTTGCCGTCCCGCACGGCCTGGGTGAGGTCGCGGGCATATTTCTTCAGCGCGTCATAGGCGTTCTCGGCGGTGGCGGTGTCCGCGGTGCGGCCCTTGCGCAGGGCCTCGATGGCCGCGTTGAGGGTCTGAGGGGTCACGCCCGCCTTCGCCAGCATCTTGCCGGCGTCGGTGTCCTTCTCGATGGCAAGGGCGAGCAGCATCCGCTCGACGGTGACGTAGCCGTCACCCGCCTTCTTGGCCGCCTGCTCGGCGGTCTCGAACACCTTGGCGAGCTGCTGGGACACGTACACCTGCCCCGAGCCGCCCGACACCTTCGGCAGCTTCTTCAGCGCCGCTTCCACCTCGGCGCGCACCAGCACGGGATTGCCGCCCGCGCGCTGGATGAGGCCCGAGCAAAGGCCTTCGGGATCGTCCATCAGCACCTTCAGGAGGTGCTCCGGCGTGAACTGCTGGTTGCCCTCCCGCACCGCCAGCGACTGGGCGGACTGGACGAAGCCCCGCGCGCGCTCGGTATAGATCTCAAAATTCATCTGTCTCTCCTCCTTCCCGCGCCCGATACCTTCTCAAGAAGCATAGGGGGCGCGGCGGGACACGGTCCCGGCATCCCCGGCTACCGTCGCACAGGCGGAACAAACCTGCGCCGTGCCTCATGTGGGTGTGGCCCCGCTGCAACGGAAGGGGGTGACGGAACGATTTCAAGCCGGCCGGGCCGAACCGCGCCGCCACCCCCTTCCGAGACCCGAACGTTAGGTGAGGCGCGCGGCCATCACCTTGATCCAAGCGAAATTTTCCCCGCCCTTGACCGGGCCGGCGGGGCGTGGGACGCGAGGGCCTCCGGACCCGAAGGAGCGCCCCGCATGCCTGTGTCGTCCGCCGCCTCGACCTCCGCCATTCCGGCGGCCGAGCTTCCCCCCGCCACCGTCACCGCCCTCTACCGCCATCCGGTGAAGGGGCTCACGCCCGAGGGGCTGGACGCCGTGGAGCTGACTGCCGGCGCCTTCTTCCCCAACGACCGGCTCTATGCGGTGGAGAACGGCCCCAGCGGCTTCGACCCCGCCGAACCCTCCTATCGGCAGAAGACAGCCTTCCTGATGCTGATGCGCGACGCCCGCCTCGCCGCCCTCGCCTCCCGCTATGACGACGCCACGGGCACGCTCACGCTTTCCCTCGACGGCCACGAGGTGGTGGCGGCAAACCTTGCGACGCCCGAGGGCCGGGCGGAGGTGGAAGCCTTCCTCACCTTCTATATGGGCGAGGAGGCGCGCGGGCCACTGAAGCTGCTCACCGCGCCAGAGGGCTTCCGCTTCACCGATTCGCTGCGCTCCGGCTTCCTCTCTTTGCTCAACCTCGAAAGCGTGCGCGACCTCGGCGCGCGGATGGAGGCAGAGCTGGACCCCCGCCGCTTCCGCATGAACCTGCATCTGGAGGGCTGGCCGAGCTGGAGCTGTCCGGCGCGCGGCTCGATGTGGGCACGGCGCGCATCGCCATCCTCAAGCGCACCGCGCGCTGCGCGGCAGTGAACGTGAACCCTTCGACCGCCGCCCGCGACCTCAATGTGGTGAAGGGCCTCGTTTCAGCCTACGGCCACGCTGACTGCGGTATCTATGCCAAGGTGGTGCGCTCCGGCCGGGTCGCGGTCGGCGATACCATCCGCCCCGCCGCCGACTGATGCCCTCCCGGGAGACATCCATGCGCCTGAAATCCGCCTTCCTCGCCGCTGCCCTTGCCACAACGCTGATCGTCCCCGCCTCCGCCGCCAGCTTTTCCTGCAACGGTGTCACGGCGCCCGACGAGGCGGCCATCTGCAAGAGCTGCGACCTCGCCCAGCTCGACGTGAAAATGGCAACGCTCTACGGCGTCATCACCAAGATGGTCGGCATGGGCCAGCGCGGCATGATCCAGGACGACCAGCGCGCCTGGCTGGTGCAGCGCGCGAGTTGCAAGGGCGATGCCGCCTGCATTTCCGCCGCCTACCAGGCCCGCATCAGCGAGATCGAGGGCATGCTCTCCGACATCTATTCCCGCGGCCCGTTCTGAGGCATGGTCCGGCGATGATCTCCCCCTCCCCCGCGGCGCTTTCATCGTCGGATTTCGATCGCGTCGACACCTGGGTGTTCGACCTCGACAACACCCTTTATCCCGCCCAGCACGACCTCTGGGGCCAGATCGACGCCCGCATGAAGGCGTATATCTCCGACCTCCTCGGCATCGCGCCCGAGGAGGCATTCCGCATCCAGAAGGACTATTATCGGCGCTACGGCACCTCCCTGCGCGGGCTGATGATCGAGCACGGGGTGGAGCCGGCGGCCTTCCTCGCCCATGTCCACGATGTGGACCTCTCCACGCTCGACGCCTCTCCCCGCCTCGCCGCCGCCATCGAGGCGCTGCCGGGACAGAAGCTGGTCTACACCAACGGCTCCGAGCGCCACGCCCGCAACGTCCTGGAAAAGCTCGGCATGGACGCACACTTCACCGCCGTCCATGACATCGTGGCCGCCGAATTCCATCCCAAGCCCACCGAGGAGGCCTATGAGCGCTTCCTGCGCGCCCATGGGGTGGAGGCGACCCGCGCCGCCATGTTCGAGGACCTCGCCCGCAATCTGGAGGTGCCCCACCGCCTCGGCATGGTGACGGTGCTCGTGGTGCCGCCCGGCCAGACGGTTTCGGCGCGAGAGAGCTGGGAGTTCGAGGGCCGCGAGGACGCCTACGTGAACCACGTCACGGAAGACCTCGCCGGCTTCCTCGAAACCGTCGCCCGCGACCTGCCCCCGCCGCTGCCGGCGGACCCGGAGTAGGAGACGGGCCATGACCGGTGCCACCCGGAGCATCCGCACCCTCACCCCCGCCGAGGTGGACACCGCCGTGGACTGGGCCGCCCGCGAGGGCTGGAACCCCGGCCTCGCCGACGCCGCCGCGTTCCTCGCGCAGGATGCGCACGCCTTTCGCGGCCTCTTCCTCGACGGCGCGCTCGCCGCAGTGATCTCGGCGACGCGCTACGCGGGCGGGTTCGCCTTCGTCGGCTTCTACATCTGCCGCCCGGACCTGCGCGGCGAAGGCCATGGCCTCGCGCTGTGGGAGGACACCTTCCGCACCCTCGACGGCCCTGTCGGGCTCGACGCGGTGGTGGAGCAGCAGGCCACCTACGCCCGCGACGGCTTTAAGCGCGCCTACGCCAATTTCCGTTTCGGCGGGACGGCACCGGAGGCCGCGCCCGACCCGCGCGTGGTGGACATCACCCCCGCGCATCTCCCCGCCATCGAAACGCTGGACCGCGCCTGCTTCGGCTTTCCCCGGCCGGCCTTCCTGAAGGCCTGGCTCGCGCCGCCGCAGGGGCGCGCCTGCGTCTTCGTTCAGGACGGCGCGGTGAAGGGCTACGGCGTCATCCGCCGTTGCCGGACGGGATGGAAGATCGGCCCGCTCTTCGCCGACGATGCGACGGTGGCCGGTGCGCTCTTCTCCACCCTCGCGCGCACGGCCGCGGGCGATCAGGTGTTCCTCGACATCCCCGATCCCAATCCCGCCGCCCGCGCCCTCGCGGAAGGGGCGGGGCTCGCCCCGGTGTTCGAGACCGGCCGCATGTATCGCGGCACGGGGCCGGACCTGCCGCTCGATCGCATTTTCGGCATCACCACGTTCGAGCTGGGGTAGCGAGAGCGCCTCTCTCGGGTGACATCAGCCGTCATGGCCGGGCTTGTGCCGGGCATCCACGTCGGGCCGATGGAACGATGTGGATGCCCGGCACAAGGCCGGGCCTGACGATGGTGAGGACGTTCGGGCGCTCGGCATAATGCACCAGCGCGCGCACAATGCCCGGCCAGTCATGCACGGCGAGAAGCCGGAGCACGCCCGCGTCCAGCTACGGCGGGGCGCGGG
>JAYSCE010000039.1:8425-14969 GCA_041915035.1 Xanthobacter sp. | reverse complement strand
GTGTTCGCGATGATCAATGCCGAAGAACTCGGCGTCGCCACCAACACCCTGGACGCCGCGATCAAGTCCCAGAAGCCCGAGGTGAAGCGCCTCGTGGGCAATGAGGGCAATTACGGCGAGGAGCTGGGCGTGACGAAGGACTTCGTCGTGCGCATCGTCAAGGCGGTGGGCAATTACGGCGAAAGCTTCGAGCGCAACGTGGGCGCCGCCTCCAAGCTGGGCATCCCGCGCGGCATCAACCAGCTGTGGAGCATGGGCGGCATCCAGTACGCCCCGCCGGTGCGCTGATAGGGGCCGGGATCGGCGGTGCGCCGATCCTCACGGCTAAGCTCTTCGTCCAGCTTATGATTCGAAACGCCGCGCTCGCAGGGATGTGAGCGCGGCGTTTCCGTTCCGGCATCGATTTGTCCTGAAGCGGTGTCCTAATCTTCCGGCGCTTCACGCCCCGAGGAGAATTGGATGACCGAGGTTTCCCGCCGGACCCTTCTGGCCGGCACGGCCGGCATCGCTGGCACGCTGGCCGGCATGGGGGCCGCCGCCGCCCAGACGCCCGCCAAGACTTCTGCCCAGCCCAACGCAGCCAAAACCGAGCCGACGAAGACAGCCGGACCCATGCAGGTTCCAAGCGCCTATCGCTACAAGGTCGGCGACGTCGTCGTGACCGCCATCTCCGACGGCATGCGGACCATCCCGCTCTCCGACACCTTCGTGCGCAACCAGCCGAAGGACGCGGTGAATGCGGCCCTGAAGACGGCCTATCTGCCGGAAAATCAGGTGCCGATCTCCTTCACCGTCCTGCTGCTCGACATCGGCGGCAAGAAGGTGCTGGTGGATACCGGCAATGGCGGGCAGGCCGGCCCCGTGGGCCTCGTGCGCTCGACCCTCGAGGATCTGGAGATCGATCCCGCCTCCATCGATCAGGTGGTCATCTCCCACTTCCATCAGGACCACATCAACGGCCTCCTCCTCGCCGACGGCACGCCGGCCTTTCCCAAGGCGCAGCTCATGGTGCCGGAGAAGGAATGGGCGTTCTGGATGGACGACGGCCAGATGAGCCGCGCCCCGGATGGCCTCAAGCCCGGCTTCCAGAACGTGCGGCGCGTGTTCAAGCCCTTCGAGGGCAAGGTGGAGCGCTATGCCTGGGACAAGGAGCTGGCGCCGGGGCTGAAAGCGGTGGGCACGCCCGGCCATACGCCCGGGCACACCTCCTTCGAGCTGGAATCGGGCTTCGACACCCTCTTCATCCAGTCGGACATCACCAACCTGCCGGCCCTGTTCGTCACCAATCCCGGCTGGCACGCCGCGTTCGACATGGATGCCGCAGCGGCCGAGGCGGTGCGGCGCAAGACCTACGACCGGCTCGCGGCGGAGCGCATCCTGGTGGCGGGCTATCACTTCCCCTTCCCCGGCGCGGCCTATCTGGAGAAGCAGGGCGACGGCTACCGCTACCAGCCGGTCTACTGGCGCCCGGTGCTCTGAGGGCCGAGCGGCGGAGGCTTCAGCCTCCCGCCGCCACCTCGCCGGCGATCCAGGCGAGATAGGCGGGCAGGCCGCCTTCCAGCGGCAGGACGACGATGGCGGGCACATCGTAGGGATGGGCGGCACGCACGGCCTCCACCACCTCGGCGGCCCGTTCGGCGGTGGTCTTCAGCATCATCACTGCCTCGGTGCCGCGCTCGATCTTCCCTTCCCAACGGTAGATGGAGACCATCTCCGGCAGGATGTTGGCGCAGGCCACGAGCCGCGCCTCCACCAGGGCACGGCCCATCTCCTCGGCTTCCGCGACGCTGGGGAAGGTGGCGTAGACGATGCGCGCGGGCATAAGCTCCTCCGGGCGATGCGCTTCCACCGCGACCCTACCATCCCGCCCGGCGCCTCGACAGATTGCGGCGGGACCGCTAGACCGTACCCGGCCCCTTCCGCTCCCGGCCCGCCGCCCGGACGTTCCTCCTGACCGACGCACCGATGAGCGAACCCCGTTTCCAGCGCATCGCCTTCGTTTCCAGCCAGACGCCCGAGGCCGAGGCCGCGCGCGAGCGCCTCGTCGCCCGTTACGGTCTGGTGGCGGAAGAGGACGCCGACGTGGTGGTCGCCCTGGGCGGTGACGGCCTGATGCTCCAGACGCTCCACCGCTTTCGCGAGCGCACCCTGCCCATCTACGGCATGCACCGCGGCTCGGTGGGCTTCCTCATGAACACCTTCCGCGAGGAAGGGCTGGTGGAGCGCCTCACCGCCGCCCAGCAGGTGACCATCCATCCGCTCATGATGGAGGCGGTGACCTCCAACGGCATGCGCCACCGCGCCCCGGCCTTCAACGAGGTGTCCCTGCTGCGCCAGTCCTACCAGGCGGCGAAGCTGCGCATCTCCATCGACGGCAAGATGCGGCTGGAGGAGCTGATCTGCGACGGCATCATCGTCGCGACCCCGGCCGGCTCCACGGCCTACAACCTCTCCGCCCACGGGCCGATCCTGCCGCTGGGCACGGCGCTCTTGGCACTGACCCCCATCTCGCCCTTCCGCCCCCGCCGCTGGCGCGGCGCGCTGGTTCCGGACCGCGCGCGCATCGACATCGCCGTGATGGAAGCCGACAAGCGCCCGGTGAGCGCGGCGGCCGATCATTTCGAGGTGCGCGACATCATCGCCGTCTCCGCGCGGCTCGATACCACCTCCTCCGTGGACATGCTGTTCGACCCCGACCATGGTCTCGACGAACGCATCCTGCGCGAGCAGTTCGTCTACTGACGCCCCGGGCGCCGGCGAGCCATGGTCTTCTCCTCCGTCACCTTCCTGTTCTATTTCCTGCCGGCCTTCCTGCTGTGCTACTTCGCGACGCCCGGCGTGCGTGCGAAGAACATGGTGCTGCTGGCCTTCTCGCTGGTGTTCTACGCCTGGGGCGGCATCGCCAACGTGCTCGTGCTGGCGGCCTCCATCGTTGGCAACTATTTCCTCGCCCTCGCCATCGATGGCCGTAGCGAACGCTGGCGCCTGCGCGTGCTTGGCCTCGCGGTGGCGGCGAACCTTTGCGGGCTCATCGCCTTCAAATATTCCGGCTTCCTGGCGCAGAACTTCAATCTATTGCTGGCTCCGGCGGGCCTCGCGCTGCCGGTGGTGCATCCGGCGCTGCCGCTCGGCATCTCCTTCTTCACCTTCCACGCCATCTCCTACCTCGTGGACGTGTATCGCCGGAAGGCCGCGGCCAACGGGCGGTTCGAGGAGATCGCGGTCTACATCACCATGTTCCCGCAGCTGGTGGCGGGACCCATCGTCCGCTACTCCACCATCCACCGGCGCATCCGGCAGCGGCGCACCACGCTGGGGCGGGTCTCGGCGGGCCTGCGCATCTTCGTTATCGGCCTCTCGTGGAAAGTGCTGATCGCCGACGAGGTGGCCCCCGTGGTGGCGGCGGTGTTCGACCACACTGCCACGCCCAATCTCGGCGAGGCGTGGCTCGGCGTCACCGCCTATGCGCTGCAGATCTATTTCGACTTCGGCGGCTATTCCAACATGGCCATCGGCCTCGCCATCGCCATGGGGCTGAAGTTCCCGCGCAACTTCAACCTGCCCTATGGCGCGCGCTCCATCTCGGATTTCTGGCGCCGCTGGCACATGAGCCTTTCGAGCTGGTTCCGCGACTATCTCTATATCCCCCTCGGCGGCAACCGGCACGGCCATCTGCACACGGCGGCGAACCTGTGGACCGTCTTCCTGCTCTGCGGCCTGTGGCACGGGGCGAGCTGGACCTTCGTGATCTGGGGCGCCCACCATGGCACCTTCCTGGTGCTGGAGCGCACCCGCTTCGGCGCGTGGATGAAGACGGCGCCCCGCGTCCTCTCCCATCTTTACGTGCTGCTGGTGGTGCTCACCGGCTGGGTGTGGTTCCGCGCCGACAGCCTGCCGCAGGCGCTGGAGCTGTTTCAGGGCCTCGTGGGCCTGAACGGCGCCGGCTATCTTTCCGCCCAATTGGAGGTGGAGCTGAAGCCGGTGACGCTGGCCATCCTGGTGCTGGCGTGGCCGCTCGCCATGTTCGGCCTGCCGCGCCCCGGCGGGCGCACCATGGCGCCGAAGGTCCGGCTCGCCGTGTTCGGCGCGGTGGATTCGCTGGTGGTTTGGGGCCTGTTCGTGCTCTGCGTGCTCTCGGTGGGCGCGGCGACCTATTCGCCGTTCCTGTACTTCCGCTTCTAGTTTCGGAGGGACGCCATGCCGCTTCTGATGTCCTTCCGCCGCTGGTGGGCGGTGATCTTCTTCGCCATCCTCACCTTGCCCACCATCGGCCTCGTCGCGCCGGACCTGCCGGCCCCGCTGCGCACCGTCGCCGCCCCCGAGGCGCGCTGGTGGGAGGACGCGGCGCGCCGGCTCGATCCCTACATCAATAATGTCTTCGGCTTCCGCGGCGCGGTGCTCACCGCCCACCGCTCCTATGTGCGCTTCATCGGCGACACCCAGGGCGACCTCGCGCTGAAGGGCGAAAACGGCTCGCTCTTCCTGAAGGACGAGCACGCGCTGGAGCAGTCGCTCGGCCAATTGGTTCGGCCGGAGGCGGTGACGGGCATCGTCTCCCTCGCCGAGCGCATGAACGCTTATATGAAGGCCCATGGCGGGCGCTTCCTAGTGCTCATCCCGCCCAACGGCCACACCACCAATTTCGAGAACCTGCCCGCCTATGCCCGGCGCCTGAAGGTCTCGCCCACCGAGTATGATCTCGTGGCGGAGAAGATGAAGGCGGCCGGCATCACCTTCGTGGACATGCGCCCCATCCTCGCCGAGGCGAAGAAGACCGGGCCGGTGCACTGGCGCTATGACACCCACTGGAACCAGCGCGGCCAGCTCCTCGGCTTCAACGCCGCCATGGCCGCCGCCGGCCGTCCCGACCTGGAAGTGAAGCCGCAGGATGCTCTCGGCCCGCCCGAGCCGCGCCTCACCGGCGATCTGCTGCGGGCGACGGGATCGCCTGTGCCCAACCCGCCGGACGTGATGTTCCCGCCCAAGGGGCCCATGGTGGCGCCGAAGGATCCGAAGCTCATCCCCGGCATCTTCAAGCCGGTGCCGGACAACGATCCGTTCCAGCCCTATGCCATCGACACGGGCCATGCCGGCCCGCGCATCATGGTCATCGGCGACAGCTTCTCTCAAGGATCATGGCGCGGCCTCGGCGTGTCGCAGGCCTCGGCCTATGCGTGGATGCACCACCGCTATTGCCGCTTCGAGATGGGGGCCGTCGAGCGGTTCAAGCCCGACATCCTCATCTACGCGCCCACCGAACGCGCCATGCCCTGCAAGGGCACGCCGGCGGAGTGATCGGGTGGCACCCCTACCGTGGGGGTGGAACGGAGAACTGCTGCTGGATGCCTTCCACGCCCTCTTCCGTCACGCGCCACGCCGGCGCGCCGGCCTTGACGGTGAAGATGTCGAGCAGCACGGCGTTGGCCGGACCGCTGTTCACCCCCGACATGGGCTTGCCCGGAGGCATCGCGTAGCACTGTCCCGCCGCCGCCTTCGCGGGGGCGGCGCCCTCGAGGTACAGCGTCATTTCCCCTTCAATGACGCAGGTCATCCCGCCGTCATCGTGGAAATGGATGGGCGCGCGCGTGCCTGGTGCCCGCACCGTGCGGTAGACGATGGTTTCGTGGCCGTTGCCATCGGGCTGGCGGAAGATTTCCTTGGACTCCAGCGCGCGTGTCGGCTTCCCCGGCAGCTCGCCCGCGGTGATGCCGCCATGCCCCTGATGGAGCGTGGTGGGGGCTTCCGCGAAGGCGGTGTTTGCGAGGAGGGCAGTGGCGGAGAGGCAAAGCCCCGCGCACCACCCCCTTGCCGTTCGATGTCCGTGACGGGGTTTCGGCGACTGATTCTGCATATGGGATTGTCCCGGATGCCAGGGGATGCGGGCAGGCGGCGGTGCCGGATCTCAGCCCTTCGGCGTCCGCGCTTTCAAATCCATGCCGCCGCCCGGCGGGCGCTCACGTTCGGTGAGCTCTTCCACCCAGGCATAGTCGAGATAGCCGCAGCGGGCGAGGGACTTCATGACCCGCATGTCCACCCGCCCGTCCACGATGGCGGCGTCGTCCACATAGACCCCGACGATCTCGCCGATGATCATGTGCTGGTCGGGCTGCGTGCCGTCTCTCCCCTTGGGCCGGAAGGTCTCCACATAGACGCATTCCAGCGCGCAGGGGCTCGCCGCAACGCGCGGCGGCTTCACGAGGCGGGAGGGCGCACGCTCAAGGCCCACGAGGTCGAATTCGCTGACATCGCGCGGCGCGGGGGCGGAGGTGAGGTTCACCGCGTCGATGAGGTCGAGGGTGGCGAGGTTGCAGACGAACTCGCCGGTGGCCTCGATGTTGGCCGCGCTGTCCTTGCGTCCGGCGGACGAGAACATCACCAGCGGCGGCGCCTCGCAGATCAGGTTGAAGAAGGAATAGGGGGCGAGATTCGCCACGCCCTCCGGCGTCAGCGAGGAGATCCAGCCGATGGGGCGGGGCGCGACGATGGCCTTCAGCGGCGAGAAGGGCAGGCCGTGATTGCGCTTGGACGGCTCGTAGAACATTGC
>JAYSCE010000039.1:6982-8415 GCA_041915035.1 Xanthobacter sp. | reverse complement strand
GGGGCAGATCCTGATCCGGAAGATCGCGGACCATAGCCGCTCCGCTTGCCCGGCGGCAGCTATACTCACGCATGGCGACGGCCTCAGCCCAGCGCCACCCGTGCCCGCGCCCGGTGAGGGCCTACCCCAGCGCCACCATCGTGGAGGAGATGTCCTCCAGCGCCCGCTCGGTAGTCTCCATGCCGGCGGCGATGGCCTCCTTCGCGCGCTGGAACTCGAACAGGCCGATGCGGCCGAGCTTGGGGGAGAGCATCACGTCCGGTGGATCACCCGCGAGGCGCGAGCGGGCGATCCGGTCCTGGGTGATGTTGAAGGCGTCGATCATCACCGTCGTCAGGCCGCGGGGACCGTCGCCCGAAGGAGCGGCGAAGAACTGCCGCCGCAGCCGGTCGGGGCTGAGGATGCCGGCGAGGCCGTCCTTCTTCTCGGCCACCGCCATCTCGGCGACGCGCTCCACCACCCCGCCATGGTCCTGGATGACCGTGCCGCGGCCGAAGACGTCTGCATTGAGGTTCACCGCGATCACCATGCGCGCGCCCATGGCGCGCGCTGCGGAGACCGGTACCGGGTTCACCAGTGCCCCGTCCATCAGCCAGCGCCCGCCCACCTTCACCGGTGTGAAGATGCCGGGCAGGGCATAGGAAGCGCGGATGGCGTCCACGAAGTCGCCGCGGGTGAGCCAGATTTCGTGGCCAGTGCCCAATTCCGTCGCGATGGCCGCGAACACGATGGGCAGGTCCTCGATGGCGATGCCGCCCACGTTCCGGCGCATCAGCTCCACCAGGCGTCGGCCGCCGATGAGGCCGGCGGCGCCGAGGTTGAAATCGAGCAGCCCGAGCACGTTGCGCTTGGTGAGGCTGAGCGCCCACTCCTCCAGCGTGTCGAGCTTGCCGGCCGCCCAGATGCCGCCTACCACCGCGCCGATGGACGTGCCCGCCACCACCGAGGGGCGGATGCCCGCCCGGTCCAGCGCCTTCAGCACGCCGATATGGGCAAAGCCGCGCGCCGCTCCGCCGCCGAGCGCGAGGCCGACGGCCGGGCCGTTGGGGGCCGACGTGCGCGGCGCCGCGTGGGCGGGCGTGCCGAGATCGGGTGGGCCGGAATCGGGGGGCTGCGGCGCGGGGCTGTTCGCGGAAGAGGTCGCAGCTTTGGGGGCGGCCGCTGTGGTGGGGGGGCCGGAACGCCAGTGGAGGGACTGAAACATCGACGCCTCCCGTCGCGCCGCCAGGCTGGCGCCGTGGGAGCATAACCTTCCCCGGCGCCGAAGCGTTTCCGGCGCTCCGCTACATTGGCGATTCGATTACTAAAGTCTGGTGTCCGAAGCGTGGCGCCCTTCCGGTGCGTTTTGAATCCGCCCTACGGGGGGCTTCGGCGGCGCGCGGCGGAAGGCGCCTCGCCGAAATGGCGGCGGAACTGGCGGTTGAAGGTGGAGA
>JAYSCE010000039.1:3509-6972 GCA_041915035.1 Xanthobacter sp. | reverse complement strand
GCCTCGAAGGCGAGGTCGGCGATGCGCCGGTGGGCTTGGCGCGGATCGTCGAGCGCCCGCCGCAGCCAATCCATCCTGAGGCGCGTGACATGGGCGGAGAAGGTCTCGCCGTCCTCCTCGAACAGAAGTTGCACATAGCGCGCGCTGATGCCGAGCTGGGTGCCGATGGTGGCCGCCGACAGCTCGGGCCGGTGGATCGCGGCCCGGATCGCGGCCTTGGCGGCGGCGAGGCGGGCGGCCTTCACAGCGCTCCGCGCGGCGGCCTCCGGCGGCAGTGCCTCGTGCGGGCGCGCGACGCGCCGGAAGGCGAGCGCGGCGAGTTCGGCAAGCTGCCCGGCCACCACCCGGCCGTTTTCCGGTGGTCCGACGCGCTGCCGCTCCACCAGCTCCGCGTAACCGAACATGAGATCGAGAGTCGGGTCGCCCGGAGCGAACCGCAGCAGGTCCATGTCGTCGAGGTTGGGCACCAGGGTCCGCAGCAGGGAGCGCGAGACCTGAACGGTGCGGAACCGCGTGTCTGGCTGGATGATGGAGGAGGAGCGCTGGCCGAGGTTCCAAACGCCGGTCTCGCCCGCACCCACCTCCATCTCGCGGCCATCGGGCGTGGTGACGCGATAGGCGCGTTCAGCGCGACAGATGGTCAGGTCGTTGATGCCGTCGCCGAGCAGCGCGGCGGTTCGGGTCGAGACCATGGCGCTGGCCTGTCCCCGCGCCACTGTGGCGCCCGGCAGGTCAAGGAAGCTCAGAGAGATGCGGAAGGGGTCGTCCGGGTCCGGCGCGAGGTCGAGGCCGGTCAGGACCGGGCCGTAATATTCCCGGACGAAGGCCATGCGTTCGGCCTCCGGCACGTCGGCCGTGTTGAACCGCACGGGGGCGAGGACCGTGGCTGGGGCAGCAACCTGTGGGGCGGCTTGGGGCATTGGATCGGCGCTGGGCTTCTGGTCCGGACGGCGACCCGGTCCGTCGGAACCGCGTGTCGTCGAGGGGGCGCGGCGATCGTCTGCCGGGAGAAGGGCAGATGCCGCGGACCGAAGATCGCAGGGGAAGCTTTGCCGCGTCAATGTCGCAAGCGCGGGAAGGATCAACCGCAGCGGGTTTTTGCGTAAGGGAAGACGGGCAGTTCGCACGCTGCACAAACCGGGTGCGCGCAATGCCGAGAAAGATGCCGGGGAATGGCGGATAACAGGCTGCGGATTACGATTTCAGGCGGGTCCGTCAGGGCGACCGCCTGGAAACCTCCGCTGCCGGTGCAGTGCCCGTCCCCGTTGGCCAGCCCCCGCAGCCCGCGGGGCGGCACTGTACCGGCTGTTGGCTCTCCGCCGGAGAGGGGCGCCGGCGCCCCACGGTGTCGGGCCTCAGTGGTCGTGCCCGTGGTCGTCCGTGTGACCCTTGCCGTAGACGGCGGCGGGATCGAAGCGCGGCGTGTCGCCGGTGAAGGCGAGGCGGGTCGCCTCGGAGGGCGCGGCGCCGATGGGCACCGAGCGGTAGAAGCAGGAGCGGCGGCCCGTGTGGCAGGCGGCGCCCGTGCCTCCCATCTCAACCTTGATGACGACCGCATCCTGATCGCAGTCGATCAGCATCTCCCGCACCTTCTGGGTGTGGCCGGAGGTCTCGCCCTTCTTCCAGAGCTTGCCGCGGGAGCGGGAGAAATAGTGCGCCTCGCCGGTCGCCATGGTGAGGGCGAGGGCCTCCGCATTCATGTGGGCGAGCATCAGCACCTCGCCGGTCTCCGCATCCACGGCGACGCAGGTGACGAGGCCGTTGGCGTCGAAGCGCGGGGAAAGGATCGTGTCCTCCTCCAGCGCGGCGCCTTTGCCGGCGGCGGGGAAGGTGAAGGCGGGGGTGTCGACGCTCATGATCGCTCGGTACTTTCGCTCGCGTGTCGGGCGCTCCCGCTGCGGCAGGAACGCGCTTGGGCGGCGGTCCTGCGTCAGCCCTTGGAGCGCACCAAAGTGATGAAGCGCACCTGCTCCGCCGGATCATCCCGGAAGACGCCGGTGAACTGGGTGGTGAGGGTGGAGACCCCCTGCTTGGTGATGCCGCGCATGGACATGCACATGTGCTCGGCCTCGATCATCACCGCAACGCCGCGGGGGCGCAGGCCCTCGTCGAGGGCGTTGGTGATCTGCGAGGTCAGGTGCTCCTGCGTCTGCAGCCGGCGGGCGAAGATGTCCACCACCCGCGCGATCTTGGAGAGGCCGACCACCCGTTCCACCGGGAAATAGGCGATGTGCGCCTTGCCCACGAAGGGCACCATGTGGTGCTCGCAATGGGAATGGAACGGGATGTCGCGCACGAGCACGAAGTCGTCGAAGGTGCCGATCTCGCCGAAGGTGCGGTCCAGCAATTCGTCGGCATCCTCGCCATAGCCGGAGAACAGCTCGTCATAGGCCTTCACGACGCGCTTCGGCGTGTCGAGCAGGCCCTCGCGCGCCGGGTCCTCGCCGATATAGGCAAGCAGCGTCTTCACCGCGGCTTCCGCCTCGGCCCGCGTGGGGCGGGGGCTGCCATCGGAGAGGGGCGGGTGAACCTTGGGGGCCGCAGGGGCACCGTCCGGCGCAGGCGCGCGGAGCACCGCCGCAGCCTTGGCCTTCAGCTGACGCTCCCGCTCCTCGTTCTCGGCCTGCGCCTTGAACAACTTGACTACCGCGTCCATGACCAACTCCGTTCGACCCGCAGTCCCGGGGCCGGGAAAAGCGGGAGTGTCACCGGTTGTCGGCTCGCTTGCGCGGTGTCGCTCAAACCGCGCCCCGCCGGACCTGCCGGCGGCGGCTTTGCCGTCCGTTTCAAAAATGAAGGCCCAATGCAGGGCCCAAGTTCCATGATGGGGCCGAAGGGGCGTTTTCGCAAGGGTGAGGCGGCTCAACTGACCGCATCGAGGTTTTATGGCACCATCGGCTAGGCTGCGGTCGCGCGCCTTTGCGTCCGTTGGTCCCGTCTCTATATAAGAACGCAAAGCCCGCGCGACAGGCTCACAGGCCCCGTCCGCGCCGCCCGATTGGTTCGCCCATGATCAACGACGTCTATAACGCCCGCATCCTCGCCCTTGCCGCCGATATTCCCCGGCTCGGCCGGCTCCCCGCGCCGCAGGCGAGTGCGCGGGCGCATTCCCGGCTCTGCGGCTCCACCGTCACCATCGATCTGGTGATGGAGGGCGACAGAGTGGCCGACTTCGCCCATGAGGTGCGCGCCTGCGCCCTCGGGCAAGCGTCCTCCTCCCTCATGGCAAGTCACATCGTCGGCGCCAGCGCGCAGGAACTGCGCGAGGTGCGCGACACCATGTGGAAGATGCTGCGGGAGAACGGCCCGCCGCCCGCCGGCCGCTGGGAGCACTTCAAGGTGCTGGAGCCGGTGCGCGACTACAAGGCGCGCCACGCCTCCACCATGCTCACCTTCGACGCGGTGGTGGACGCCATCGGCCAGATCGAGGCCGCGCGCGCGGCGGCGGAATAGCCCTCCGGTC
>JAYSCE010000039.1:496-3499 GCA_041915035.1 Xanthobacter sp. | reverse complement strand
CCGCCGCCCAGTCCTCCGCCCGCCGTGTCTCGATGGCGGAAATCGCCTCGTCCGCCGCCTGATCGAACGCCGCTTCGAGCGCCGGATTGATGCCGCGCAGGCCCGCCGCCACCGCTCGCGACCATTCCACATAGGCGCGGGCGCGGGATTGCGGCCAGTCCTCGGGCGGATCGTCGGCGAGGGAGCGCAGGTTGCAGGTCTTGTCGGCGAGCTTCAGCAGCTTGCCACGGGCGGTAAGGTGGGGCGCGTGCTCCACCTGCAGCCGCTTGCGCTCGGCCGAGGTCAGGCCCTTGTCGTCCGTCACCTCCATGACGAGGCCGGCGATGTCCGCCCCGAACGTGGTGGCGATCTCCTCCGGCGTCACGCCCTGGTCCTCCACCACGTCGTGCAGCAGCGCGGCGGCGATGAGGTTGGGATCGGTGCCCCCGGTCGCCTCGCTCACCAGCAGGGCGACCTCCACGAGGTGGTTCACATATGGCTGCGCCCGCTTTCCCTTCCGCCGCTGGTCGGTGTGGCGCAGCGTCGCGAAGGCGAGGGCGCGCATCACCACGGACAAGGGCGGGACGGAAGGGGTGGGCGGGAAGACATCAGGCATCGTCGATCACCTCGCGCGTCAACATAGCCCCCAAAAGCGGGAGCCGCGCGGGTCGCCGGGACCAGCTCGGCCCCGACTTCGACATGAAGGCTGGATAGGCGCATGTCGAACCCGAAGCGTGGCGATTGTGGGGCGATGCGGGACAGAGGCGGATATGGCGGTGGATGACAGCGGGCTGAAGGAGACGGCCGGGCCGGGGCGCCGCTTTGGGGCACAGCTTGCCCGCGCTCCGCGCCTCGCCTTGCGCGGGCTCATCCTCGTCTATCGCTACACCTTCTCCGCCTTCATGGGCCGGCAATGCCGCTATCTGCCCACTTGCTCGGAATATGCGGAGGAGGCGGTGATGCGGCACGGGGCGCTGCCCGGAGCTGTGATGGCCACCGCCCGCATCTGCCGCTGCAATCCCTGGGGCGGGCACGGCTATGATCCCGTGCCGAAGTGCCTGCCCACGGGCGGGCGCTGGTACAAGCCTTGGGCCTACGGCATCTGGCGCACGCCGAAGGAGCCGGACGACGCCTGACTCAGGGTCAGTTCCTGCGCACCGCGGTGGGCATCGGCGTAGCGGGCGCCGGCGCGGTGGACGGGGCGGGGGCGGCTTGCGCCGCGGCCGGAACGGGCGCTGCGGCGGGGCCAGCGTCGGTGAGCTTCACCTCGGCCTCCTTGAACATGCGCTCCAGCGCCGCGAGTCGCTCGGCCGAGCGGGGCGAGAGCGTTACCGGCCGCTCGCTGTCGGCGAGGCCGGGCACATTCATGCTGGCGGGCGGCTCGTCGAGCTTGGGGATGGGCGTGGTGACGCCGGGGATCGGCTTGATCTCGATGCCCTGGTGGGCATAGGCCATCACCTTCTGCCACGTGAGCGCCGGCAAGGTGCCACCGGTCATCTTGTTCATCACGGCATAGTCGTCGTTGCCGAACCACACGCCGCAGACGTAATTGCCGGTGAAGCCCATGAACCAGGCGTCGCGATAGGAATTGGTGGTGCCGGTCTTGCCCGCCACCTTGGCGTTGGGCAGGCGGGCGCGGCGGCCGGTGCCATTCTCCACCACGTTGTTCATCATGTCGTTGATGTCGTAGAGCGCCTGCTGCGGGATGATCTGCACCGGCTTGGGGGCGTCCCGGTCAAAGCGCCACACCACGTCGCCATTGCCGATGCGCATCTCCACCACCGCGTGGGGATAGACGCTCTTGCCGCCGTTCGCGAACACCGAATCGGCGGTGGTGGCGTCGAACAGCGTCACCTCGGCGGCGCCCAGCGGCAGCGGGGCGGAGATGGGCAGGGGCGTGCGGATGCCCATCTGGTGGGCGAGATCCACGATCTTCTTGCGGCCGAACTTCTCGGCGAGGCGCACCGCCACCGTGTTCAGCGAGTGCTGGAGCGCGGTCTTGAGGGTGATGGAGCCCATGTAGGAGCGCCCATAGTTCTGCGGGCACCAGTTGCCGAGGCAGATGGGGGCGTCCTGCACGATGGTGTTGGGCCGGTAGCCGTTCATCAGCGCCACGGTGTAGACGTAGGGCTTGAACGAGGAGCCGGGCTGGCGCAACGCATCGGTGGCGCGGTTGAACTGGCTCTCGCCATAGTCGCGCCCGCCCACCAGCGCGCGCAGCGTGCCGTTGGGCTCCATCACCACGATGGAGCCCTGCTTGACCTTGTAATCCCGGCCGAATTCGTTGAGCGAGGACTCGAGCGCCGCGTCCGCCACCTTCTGGATGTT
Organism: Xanthobacter sp.; assembly: GCA_041915035.1. GTDB lineage: Bacteria > Pseudomonadota > Alphaproteobacteria > Rhizobiales > Xanthobacteraceae > Xanthobacter. The sequence goes on along the minus strand of JAYSCE010000039.1, from coordinate 1,192 downwards.
CGGATCGAGGCCGGTGCGCACGATGAAATTGCGCTCGACGACGGAGGGCGGCAGCTGGTCCACCAGCTTCTTCACTTCGCCGAAGGCGTAGTCGAGATAGAAGTCCGGCACCTCGTCGTCGCGGCGGTCCACCGGCGTCGCGGGGTTGCGCCGCGCGCCGAACACCTGGCCTTCCGTCATGAAGCCGGCCTCGACCAGGTTGTCGAGCACGGTGGAGGCGCGGGCGCGGGCGGCCGGCAGATTGATGTGCGGGGCGTATTTGGACGGAGCCTTGAACAGGCCCGCCAGCATGGCCGCCTCGGCGAGGTTCACTTCCTTCACCGACTTGCCGAAATAATAGCGCGCCGCCGCATCCACGCCGTAGGCGCCGCCGCCGAGGTAGGCGCGGTCGAGATAGAGCTTGAGGATCTGGCTCTTGGAGAGGCGCGCTTCCAGCCAGATAGCCAGGAAGGCTTCCTTGATCTTGCGCTCGATGGTCCGCTCGTTGGAGAGGAACAGGTTCTTGGCGAGCTGCTGGGTGAGCGAGGAGCCGCCCTGCCGCACGCCGCCCGCCTTGGCATTGGTGACGAGGGCGCGGGCCGTGCCGGCGACGTCGATGCCCCAATGCTCGTAGAATCGCCGGTCCTCGGTGGCGAGCGTCGCCTTGATGAGATTGTCCGGGATGTCTTCCAGCGGGATCGTGTCGTTCTGCTTGAC
>JAYSCE010000039.1:0-486 GCA_041915035.1 Xanthobacter sp. | reverse complement strand
ATGGAATTGCCGTAGCGGTCCAGGAAGGTAACGGCGAGTTCCGTGCGCTTCAGCCAGTCGTCGGACGTCTCGCGGAAGGCCGGCATCGCGAGCGCCAGCATCACCATGGCGCCGGCCACGCCCAGCGTGAACCCTTCCGAGGCCGCGCCGATGGCCCAGCGCCCCACCCCGGTGACATTGAACCGCTCGGTGAAGGCGGCGTAGGCGGAAAGGATGTTGCGTGTGCGCGCGCCGAGGCTGAACAGCGAGCTGTCCAGCAGCGCGTCGAAATCGAGCATCAGCCCGCGCAGGCGCTCGTGGAGGGATGGACGCTTGCGCTCGGTCACGGTGCGGGCTCTGGTCTTTCTGAACGATGGCCCGATGGCGCCCCCGCGCCGCGACCGGACCTTAGGCCCTATATAGCGCTCCGCTGCGGCGGGCGCGAGCCTCCCGCCGCGGACGTCAGGCGGCCGACCGCTCCGGCAGCTCGAACCTGCCATCGGGGCT
>JAYSCE010000038.1:0-15014 GCA_041915035.1 Xanthobacter sp. | reverse complement strand
TCCCGCCGGCCATGACGGTGGTGGGCATTCCCGGCCGGGTGGTGAAGCCCACCTCCGACCGCCGCAAGCTCGGCGACGGCCGCATCGACCTCGAGCACCACCTCATGCCGGACCCCGTGGGCGAGGCCATCGTCTCCCTGCTGGACCGGATCGAGTTCCTCGAGGCGCGCCTCGCCCACCTGCAGAGCGAGCGCCAGCGCGGCCGGGCGGCGAGCGCCGACGAGGCGGCCTGACAATCCCGACTTGAGCTGATCGACAGGAGAAAGAGCGACATGTCCATCATCGACAAGCTGAAGTCCCTGGGAAGCGCCGAGGAGTTCTTCGAGGTGCTTCAGGTGGAATACCAGCCGGAAGTGCTGCAGGTGCTGCGCCTTCACATCCTGCGGCGCATGGGCCAGTACCTCGTCTCCGCCGAGTTCGACGGCATGAGTGAGGAGGAAATCTATTCCGCCGCCCAGACCATGCTCGGGCAGGCCTATGAGGACTTCATCAAGTCCAATCCCATGGCGGAGCGGGTCTTCAAGGTGCTGAAGGAGCACGACCCGAACCGCCCGGCGGCCCCCGCCGCCAAGCCCGCTTTCGTCCAGCTCGGCTCGCTCAAGACCGGAAGCTGAGACGGACCCCCTCGTCCCGCCCGTCGGCGTTCGCGCCCGGCGGTGGGGCCAACCTTCCGCCGGAACGCCCCGAAGCGCTCCGGCCGGCTGCCCTCTCCCTGCCTTTTGTTCGTTGATATTGACGTTGTTTTATTTTTTTCATCCGGCTGGTCGCTCGGCCGTGTGCGGGGAGAGGGCAGATTTCTTGTTTCCGGCGCCCGATCGCGCCGATGAAAAGCGCGGCGATGACCGCGCTGCGCGTGCCCCGGTGCCGTTGACCGCCGGACTGATCCCGGTTCTTTAGCCGGCCTTCCGCGCATGCGGACAGGACCCGCCCTTCGCGCCACTGGCGCCCAAATTTCCACATTCCCTGGCAGCTATCGTGCAGTCCCGCCTGCAAACGGGCGGACTCTCGCGCCCCTTTTCAAATTCGCACGGTGCTGCACCGGTCCGCCGTGGCCCTGCCAATGACCCGCGCGGGTGGTGGCAAGCGTGACCGTTCCAGGGGGTCTCCGGCGGTAGGCCGCTGCACCGCTCTGCGGGATGGTTTTCCGCATGGTGCAAAAGAGCGGAAAATTGGGGTGAAACGACCCGTTTTTGCGGCAAAATCCCGCTCCATGCCACTATTTGTGCAGTGCGGCCGGCTTGAACCCCCGGACGGATGGGAGTAGTCAGGCGCCGCGTTCCTGCGGCGGCTCGTCTCATGTGCCGGCCACGCAGCGGTTACCGGGGACTTGGGATGGCCCGCAACAAGATCGCCCTCATCGGGGCCGGCCAGATCGGCGGCACGCTCGCCCTTCTGGCGGGTCTGAAGGAGCTGGGCGACATCGTGCTGTTCGACGTCGCCGACGGCGTTCCCGACGGCAAGGCCCTGGACCTCGCCCAGCTCGCCCCCGTGGAGGGGTTCGACGCGGGCATCTGGGGCGCCTCCAGCTATGATGCCATCGCCGGCGCCGACGTGGTGATCGTCACCGCCGGGGTGCCGCGCAAGCCGGGCATGAGCCGGGACGACCTCCTCGCCATCAATCTCAAGGTGATGGAGCAGGTGGGCGCGGGGCTGCGCAAATATGCGCCTGACGCTTTCGTCATCTGCATCACCAATCCGCTCGATGCCATGGTCTGGGCGCTCCAGCGCACCAGCGGCCTGCCGCCGGAGAAGGTGGTGGGCATGGCGGGCGTGCTGGATTCCGCCCGCTTCCGTTTCTTTCTCGCCGAGGAGTTCGGCGTCTCGGTGGAGGATGTGACCGCCTTCGTCATGGGTGGGCACGGGGATACCATGGTGCCGCTGGTGCGCTATTCGGCTGTGGGTGGCATCCCGGTGCCGGACCTCATCCGCATGGGCTGGACCAGCGAGGAGCGCGTCGCCGCCATCGTCCAGCGCGTGCGCGACGGCGGGGCGGAGATCGTCAACCTGCTCAAGACCGGCTCGGCTTTTTATGCGCCGGCTGCCGCCGCCATCGCCATGGCGGAGAGCTACCTGAAGGACAAGAAGCGCGTGCTGCCCGTCGCCGCAAGGCTCGATGGAGAGTACGGGCTGAGGGATATCTATCTCGGCGTGCCGGCTGTCATTGGCGCGCGGGGTGTGGAGCGTATCGTGGAGGTCGATCTCGACCGCGCCGAGCGCGCCATGTTCGAAAGATCGGTCGCCGCAGTCGAAGGACTGGTGGAGGCCTGCCTGAAGATCGCACCCGGCCTCGGGAAGTGATCTCGCTTGTGACGGCGTGCCGGAAGGCGCGCCGTTTTCGTGCCGGGGTACAACCGGCGTGGTGAAGGAGACGAGTGTTCCCCTCCTCGGGGGAGACCGCATCCTCGCCCCTGTCCTTCGGACGGGGGTGGTGGCGCGGGTCCCCCTTCTGCGGTGGAGGCGGTCCGGACATGGCGATCCCGCGTTTGCGCGGGACCCGGGACGGACCGGGGCGGGGGATGGGACACATCGCAACCCTGAGGGACACGGAAGATGAATATTCACGAGTATCAGGCCAAGGCGCTGCTGAAGAGCTTCGGCGCCCCGGTCTCGCGCGGCATTCCCGTGCTGAAGGTCGAGGAGGCGGAAGCCGCCGCCAAGGAGCTGGGTGGCCCGCTCTGGGTGGTGAAGTCGCAGATCCACGCTGGCGGCCGCGGCAAGGGCAAGTTCAAGGAGCCCGAGGCCGGCGAGAAGGGCGGCGTGCGCCTCGCCAAGTCCGTGGACGAGGTGAAGGAGTTCGTCGGCCAGATGCTCGGCCGCACCCTCGTCACTATCCAGACCGGCCCCGCCGGCAAGCAGGTGAACCGCCTCTATATCGAGGAAGGCTCGGACATCGAGAAGGAGTTCTACATCTCCCTTCTCGTGGACCGCGCCACCTCGCGCGTGGCCTTCGTGGTCTCCACCGAAGGCGGCATGGACATCGAGGAAGTCGCCCACTCCACCCCTGAGAAGATCGTGACCTTCTCGGTGGACCCGGTGACCGGCGTGCAGGGCTTCCACGGCCGCAAGATCGCTCAGGCCCTCGGCCTTTCGGGCGACCTCGCCAAGCAGGCGGGCAAGCTCGCCGAGGTGCTCTACACCGCCTTCGTCGAGACCGACATGGCGATGCTGGAGATCAACCCGCTCATCGTCACCAAGGACGGCAACCTGCGCGTGCTCGACGCCAAGGTGTCCTTCGATTCCAACTCCCTGTTCCGCCACCCGAAGCTCACCGAGCTGCGCGACCTGACGGAAGAGGACGAGAAGGAGATCGAGGCGTCCAAGTACGACCTCGCCTACATCGCCCTCGACGGCACCATCGGCTGCATGGTCAACGGCGCGGGCCTCGCCATGGCAACCCTCGACATCATCCAGCTGTACGGCGAGAGCCCGGCGAACTTCCTCGACGTGGGCGGCGGCGCCAACGAGGAGAAGGTGACGGCGGCGTTCAAGATCATCACCGCCGACCCGAACGTGAAGGGCATCCTCGTCAACATCTTCGGCGGCATCATGAAGTGCGACGTGATCGCCGAGGGCGTCATCGCCGCGGTGAAGGAGGTGGGCCTCAAGGTTCCCCTCGTCGTCCGCCTCGAGGGCACCAACGTCGACCTCGGCAAGAAGATCATCCGTGAGTCCGGCCTCAACGTCATCCCCGCCGACGATCTCGACGACGCGGCCTCCAAGATCGTCAAAGCTGTGAAGGAAGCGGCCTGATGTCCATTCTGCTGATCGACGCCAACACCAAGGTCATCACCCAGGGCTTCACCGGCAAGAACGGCACCTTCCATGCCCAGCAGGCCATCGCCTACGGGACGAAGATGGTCGGCGGCACCTCTCCGGGCAAGGGTGGCACCACTCACCTCAACCTGCCGGTGTTCGACACCGTGATCGAGGCCAAGGAAGCCACCGGCGCCGACGCCTCGGTGATCTACGTGCCGCCTCCGGGCGCCGCCGACGCCATCCTCGAGGCCATCGACGCGGAGATCCCGCTCATCGTCTGCATCACCGAGGGCATCCCGGTGCTCGACATGGTGAAGGTGAAGCGCGCCCTCTCGGGTTCCAAGAGCCGCCTCATCGGCCCCAACTGCCCCGGCATCGTCACCGCCGGCCAGTCGAAGATCGGCATCATGCCGGCCAACATCTTCAAGACCGGCTCGGTGGGCGTGGTCTCGCGCTCCGGCACGCTGACCTATGAAGCCGTGTTCCAGACCTCGCAGGTGGGCCTCGGCCAGACCTCGGCGGTGGGCATCGGCGGCGACCCGGTGAAGGGCACCGAGTTCATCGACGTGCTGGAAATGTTCCTGGCCGATCCCAAGACCGAGTCGATCATCATGATCGGCGAGATCGGCGGCTCGGCCGAGGAAGAGGCCGCCCAGTTCATCGCCGACGAGGCGAAGAAGGGCCGCAAGAAGCCGATGGTCGGCTTCATCGCCGGCCGCACGGCCCCTCCCGGCCGCCGCATGGGCCATGCGGGTGCCATCATCTCCGGCGGCAAGGGCGGCGCCGAGGACAAGATCGCGGCCATGGAGGCGGCGGGCATCCGCGTGTCTCCCTCGCCGGCGCGCCTCGGCAAGACCCTGGTCGAGGTGCTGAAGGGCTGAAGGCTTCCCCCGGCCCGGCCGGGGGATCGCCTTCTGGGGCATCCGCCGCGCAATCGCCATGAAGTTCGGCGACTGGCGAGCGCGGTTCGGGCAGGGGTGCGGAGCTGGCCTTCCGGCCGGTGGCGTCCCTGCCCATATAAAGGTTGTCGAGCACCGCTGTCGAAGGCCGCCACGAGCCTCGCAGGGGTGACGGGGCGTCCGGCAAGGGCCGGGCGCCGGATTTGTGGCAGACGAGCGGCCTTGGGGCTTCATTTTCCGCGCGAAATGCGCTCAAGGAGAGTGAGGCGCCACGGTCTTCCGGGAACAAGCCCATGTCGCGCGCGGAACAGAACGACGTTTTCCTGAACACCTCCTTCCTCTATGGCGCCAATGCCGCCTGGATCGAGGATCTCTACGCCCGCTATGAGACCGATCCCAATTCGGTCAGCGCTGAGTGGCAGGCCTTCTTCGCGGCGTTGAAGGACGATCCCAACCAGGTGATCGAGAACGCCCGCGGCGCCTCCTGGAAGAAGCCCAACTGGCCGGTGCACGCCAATGGCGAGCTGGTCTCGGCCATGGACGGGCAGTGGATCGAGGTGGAAAAGGCCATCTCCGAGAAGGTGAAGGCCAAGGCGCAGAAGTCCGGCGTCGAGTTCTCCGCCACCGAGGTGCAGCAGGCCACCCGCGATTCCGTCAAGGCGCTGATGATGATCCGCGCCTACCGCATGCGCGGCCATCTGCACGCCAATCTGGACCCGCTGGGCCTGACCCCGCCGCGCGAGGCGCCGGAGCTCGACCCCGCGTCCTACGGCTTCTACGAGGCCGACCTCGACCGCAAGATCTTCATCGACCACGTGCTCGGCCTCGAATTCGCGACCGTCCGCCAGATGGTCGCCATTCTGCGCCGCACCTATTGCTCGTCCATCGGCGTCGAGTTCATGCACATCTCCTCCCCCGAGGAGAAGGCCTGGATTCAGGAGCGCATCGAGGGCGTCGACAAGGAAGTCACCTTCACCCGCGAGGGCAAGCGCGCCATCCTCAACAAGCTGGTTGAGGCCGAGGGCTTCGAGAAGTTCCTCGACGTGAAGTACACCGGCACCAAGCGCTTCGGCCTCGACGGCGGCGAGAGCCTGATCCCGGCGCTGGAGCAGATCATCAAGCGCGGCGGCAATCTCGGCCTCAAGGAGATCGTGTTCGGCATGGCCCACCGCGGCCGCCTGAACGTGCTGACCCAGGTGATGGGCAAGCCTCACCGCGCGCTGTTCCACGAGTTCAAGGGCGGCTCCTGGGCCCCCGACGACGTGGAAGGCTCGGGCGACGTGAAGTACCACCTCGGTGCCTCGTCCGACCGCGAGTTCGACAACAACAAGGTCCACCTGTCGCTGACCGCGAACCCGTCCCATCTCGAGATCGTGGATCCGGTGGTGCTGGGCAAGGCGCGCGCCAAGCAGGACCAGCTCGGCGACACCGAGCGCACCAAGGTGCTGCCGCTGCTGCTGCACGGCGATGCCGCCTTCGCCGGCCAGGGCGTGGTGGCCGAGTGCCTCGGCCTCTCCGGCCTGAAGGGTCACCGCACCGGCGGCTCGATCCACTTCATCATCAACAACCAGATCGGTTTCACCACCAATCCGCGCTACTCGCGCTCCTCGCCCTATCCGTCGGATGTGGCGAAGATGATCGAGGCGCCGATCTTCCACTGCAACGGCGACGACCCGGAATCCGTGGTGTTCTGCGCCAAGGTGGCCACCGAGTTCCGCCAGCGCTTCCACAAGCCGGTGGTGGTGGACATGTTCTGCTACCGCCGCTTCGGCCATAACGAGGGCGACGAGCCCGCGTTCACCCAGCCCAAGATGTACAAGGTGATCCGGCAGCACCCGAGCGTGCTGGAGCTGTACACCAAGAAGCTGGAGAGCGAGGGCGTGGTGACCACCGGCGAGGTGGACACCATGCGCAATGCCTGGCGCGACCGCCTCGAGGCCGAGCACGAGGCCGGCCAGGCCTACAAGCCCAACAAGGCCGACTGGCTCGACGGCCGCTGGGCCGGCTTCAAGCCCACCCACGAGGATGACGATCCGCGCCGCGGCAACACCGGCCTGCCGGAAGAAGAACTGAAGGCGATCGGCGAGAAGATCACCACCGTGCCGGAGGGCTTCCAGGTCCACCGCACGATCCAGCGCTTCCTCGACAACCGCAAGAAGGCCATCGCCGAGGGCAAGGGCATCGACTGGGCCACCGGCGAGGCGCTCGCCTTCTCCTCGCTGCTGCTGGAAGGCCACCCGGTCCGCCTGTCCGGCCAGGACGTGGAGCGCGGCACCTTCTCCCAGCGCCACTCGGTGCTGCTCGACCAGGAGACGGAGGCCCGCTACAAGCCGTTCAATCACCTCTCCGAGACCCAGGCCAAGTACGAGGTCATCAATTCGATGCTCTCGGAGGAGGCGGTGCTCGGCTTCGAGTACGGCTACACCCTGTCCGAGCCCAACACCCTGGTGCTCTGGGAGGCGCAGTTCGGCGACTTCGCCAACGGCGCCCAGGTGGTGTTCGACCAGTTCATCTCCTCGGGCGAGCGCAAGTGGCTGCGCATGTCCGGCCTCGTCTGCCTGCTGCCGCATGGCTATGAGGGCCAGGGCCCGGAGCACTCCTCCGCCCGCCTCGAGCGCTATCTGCAGCTGTGCGCCGAGGACAACATGCAGGTGGCCAACGTCACAACGCCGGCCAACTATTTCCACATCCTGCGCCGGCAGATGAAGCGGGAATTCCGCAAGCCGCTCATCCTGATGACGCCCAAGTCGCTGCTGCGCCACAAGCGGGCGGTGTCCAGCCTCTCGGAGATGGTGACCGGCACCACCTTCCACCGCGTGCTGTGGGACGACGCCCAGTCGCACCCGGACGAGAACGCCATCAAGCTGAAGCCGGACGACAAGATCCGTCGCGTCGTGCTCTCCTCGGGCAAGGTCTATTACGACCTCTTGGAGGAGCGCGAGAAGCGCGGCGTGGACGACGTCTACCTGCTGCGCGTGGAGCAGCTTTATCCGTTCCCGCTCAAGACGCTGGTGCAGGAGCTCGGCCGCTTCAAGAATGCCGAGGTGGTGTGGTGCCAGGAAGAGCCGAAGAACCAGGGGTCCTGGGCCTTCGTGCAGCCTTATCTGGAGTGGGTGCTGGAGCAGATCGGTGGCACGGCGCGGCGTCCGCGCTATGCGGGCCGTCCCGCCTCCGCCGCCACCGCCACCGGCCTGATGTCCAAGCACATGGCGCAGCTCAAGGCCTTCCTCGAGGAAGCCCTGGGCTGATCCGACCCCAGTAACGGTCACAACAGAACCGCCCCGAAAGAGGACGCGCCGTGCCGCACTTCCTGCTCCGCCTCTCCCCACCGCGCCCGAGCTTTCCCTCGGACGCGAGCGCGGCCGAGATGGACGCCATGGGCGCGCACTTCGCGTTCTGGCAGGCCGAGGCGGAGGCCGGCACGGCCCTCGCCGTCGGTCCGGTTGCGGACCCGGCGGGCATCTGGGGGATGGCCGTCATCGAAGTCCCCGACGAGGCCGCCGCGACCGGCCTCACGCGTCGGGATCCCGTCATCACGGCGGACCTGGGCTTCACCTATGCGGTGATGCCCATTCTGTCGCTCATCGAGCGCCGGGCGCCACGCCCGGCCCAAGCCGAAGTCTGAGGGAGGCCCCCTCAAGGGGCGAACACAATGACCGAGATCCGCGTGCCCACCCTGGGCGAGTCCGTTACCGAGGCGACCATCGGCAAGTGGTTCAAGAAGCCCGGCGAGGCCGTCAAGGCCGATGAGCCGCTGGTGGAGCTTGAGACCGACAAGGTGACCGTCGAGGTGCCGGCCCCGGCCTCGGGCGTCCTCTCCGAGATCATCGCCAAGGACGGCGAGACCGTCGGCGTCGGCGCGCTGCTCGGCAACATCGGCGCCGGCTCGGGCGCCGAGGCCGCGCCGGCCGCTGCCCCCGCCGCCGCGCCGGCTCCCGCTGCTGCGCCCGCTCCGGCGCCTGCCGCCGCTCCCGCCGCCGCGGTTGCGGCCGGCAGCAACGGTCCGGCCGTTGGCCGCATCGCCGCCGAGAGCGGCGTGAACCCGGCGGACGTGTCCGGCTCCGGCAAGGACGGCCGCGTCACCAAGGGTGACATGCTGGCCGCCATTGCCGCCGGCGCCTCGGCCGCCGCCGCGCCTGCCCCGGTCGCGGTGCGCGCGCCGTCCGCGCCGACCGACGCCGCCCGCGAGGAGCGGGTGAAGATGACCAAGCTGCGCCAGACCATCGCGCGCCGCCTGAAGGACGCCCAGAACACCGCCGCCATGCTCACCACGTTCAACGACGTGGACATGACCGCCGTCATGAGCCTGCGCAGCCAGTTCAAGGACGCCTTCGAGAAGAAGCACGGCACCAAGCTCGGCTTCATGGGCTTCTTCACCAAGGCGGTGATCGCCGCGCTGAAGGACATCCCGGCGGTCAACGCCGAGATCGACGGCCAGGATCTCGTCTACAAGAACTACTACAATATCGGTATCGCGGTGGGCACCGAGAAGGGCCTCGTGGTTCCGGTGGTGCGCGACGCGGACCTGCTCTCCGTCGCCGAGATCGAGAAGGCCATCGCCGGCTACGGCCGCAAGGCACGTGACGGCAAGCTCGGCATCGAGGAGATGCAGGGCGGCACCTTCACCATCACCAATGGCGGCATCTACGGCTCGCTGATGTCCACCCCCATCCTCAACGCGCCGCAGTCGGGCATCCTCGGCATGCACCGCATCGAGGAGCGCCCGGTGGTGGTCAAGGGGCAGATCGTGATCCGCCCGATGATGTACCTCGCCCTCTCCTACGACCACCGCATCGTCGACGGCCGCGAGGCCGTGACCTTCCTGGTGCGCGTCAAGGAGACCCTGGAGGATCCCGCGCGGCTCGTGCTGGATCTGTGAGGTACTGAGGGATGGCCAGGCACCGGAAGCGTCTGGCCATCCTCCTCCTCGCTTATGCGGGGGCGATCTGTGCGGCGTTCAGCGGCTGGTTCGGGGGACGGGTCTTCGAGACTGTCATGGCCCATCCGGAGCTTGCCATGTTCGGGCCGCACCCCCCGGAACTGGACATGGCCTACTGGCTCTTTGCCGGAGCCGTCGCTCTGGGGCTGGCATTTCTCTTCCTGGTTCGGAAGATCGTTCCGGCAGATGACGGGCCTGCGCATGATGCTCCCGCTCCTCGTTGAGGGTAGTCGATGACGAGCCATCTGGCCGAATACCTCACACTTATGGCGGTGTTCGCCGTCGCGGCGGTCGCGCCGGGGCCGGACTTCGCCATGGTGGTGCGCCAGAGCGTCGTGTTCGGCCGACGCGCCGGCCTTTACACCAGCCTCGGCATCGGCTCCGCGATCCTGCTCCACGCCAGCTACACGCTGGCCGGCCTCGGCTTCCTCGTCGCCCACTCCCTCGTTGCCTTCTCGGTGCTGAAGTGGGCGGGCTGCGCCTATCTCATCTACGTGGGCGTGAAGACCTGGGCCGCCCCTGCGCCTCTCTTGGACGGTGAGACGGCGCCCGCGCCCGCCGGGGTCATCTCCGACCGGCGCGCCTTCGCCCTGGGGTTCCTCACCAACGCGCTGAACCCCAAGGCGATGCTGTTCTTCCTGTCCCTGTTCTCGACGCTGGTGAGCCCCGAGACGCCGCTGGCGGTGCAGGGCTTCTATGGGCTGTCCATGGGCGTGCTGCTGGTGTGCTGGTTCGCCCTCGTCACCCTCTTCTTCACCGGCCGGGCGGTGCGCGACGGGCTCGTCCGCTTCGGCCGCTGGTTCAATCGCGTCACCGGCGCACTTCTGATCTGCCTCGGTATCCGCCTCGCCTTGCAAAGGGCCGTTGCCGCGCCGTGATGCGCTCCGGCCCCTTACCTTGAAGGAACTCCGCATGTCCTACGATCTCATCGTCATCGGCACCGGCCCCGGCGGCTATGTGTGCGCCATTCGCGCGGCCCAGCTCGGCCTCAAGGTCGCGGTGGTGGAGAAGCGCGGCACCCATGGCGGCACCTGCCTGAACGTGGGCTGCATCCCCTCCAAGGCGCTGCTCTATGCTTCCGAGCTGTTCGAGGAAGCGGGCCACAAGTTCGCCGACATGGGCATCGGCGTTCCCGCGCCCAAGCTCGACCTGCCCGCCATGCTGGCCTTCAAGGACCGCGGCGTGGACGGCAACGTGAAGGGCGTCGAGTTCCTGCTGAAGAAGAACAAGGTCGACGTCTACATGGGCGCCGGCAAGATCCTCGGCACCGGCAAGGTGGAAGTCACCCTCAATGCCGACGGCAAGGTCGAGGTGCTGGAGACGAAGAACATCGTCATCGCCACCGGCTCGGACGTTGCCCCGCTGCCGGGCGTGACCATCGACGAGGAGCGCATCGTCTCCTCCACCGGCGCGCTGAAGCTGCCCAAGGTTCCCGGCAAGCTCGTCGTGGTGGGCGCGGGCGTCATCGGCCTCGAGCTCGGTTCGGTGTGGCGGCGTCTGGGTGCGCAGGTGACGGTGGTGGAGTTCCTCGATCGCATCCTGCCCGGCATGGATTCGGACGTGGCCAAGTCCTTCCAGCGCATCCTCGACAAGCAGGGCTTCGCCTTCAAGCTCGGCACCAAGGTCACCGGCGTGGACACCAAGGGCAAGACCCTGAAGGTCACGGTGGAGCCCGCCGCCGGCGGCGCCGCCGAGGTGCTGGAGGCGGACGTGGTGCTGGTCGCCATCGGCCGCATTCCCTACACCGCCGGCCTCGGGCTGGAGGAGGCGGGCGTCGCCAAGGATGCGCGCGGCCGCGTGGTCACCGACCACCACTTCGCCACCAACGTGCCCGGCATCTATGCCATCGGCGACGTGATCGTCGGTCCCATGCTCGCCCACAAGGCCGAGGACGAGGGCGTGGCGCTGGCGGAGCAGCTGGCCGGCAAGGCTGGGCACGTGAACTATGACGTGATCCCCGGCGTGGTCTACACCTTCCCGGAGGTCGCCTCGGTGGGCAAGACCGAGGACGAGCTGAAGGCCGCGGGCGTCGCCTACAAGGTCGGCAAGTTCCCCTTCACTGCCAACGGCCGCACCAAGGTGAACAACACCACGGACGGCTTCGTGAAGATCATCGCCGACGCCGCCACCGACAAGGTGCTCGGCGCCCACATCATCGGCCCCGAGGCCGGCGAGATGATCCACGAATGCGCGGTGCTGATGGAGTTCGGCGGCTCGTCGGAAGACCTCGCCCGCACCTGCCACGCCCACCCCACCCGCTCGGAAGCGGTGAAGGAGGCGGCCATGGCCGTGGAGAAGCGCGCCATCCATATGTGAGGCCGCTGCGGGTCCGTGAGCTTGCCTCAGGGGCCTGCGCCAAGTCCGCGTGCCAAAAGCCTGCGCGGCGATTGAGCGTGGGCAAGACATACCAACGGCCGGCGGGCATCCCGCCGGCCGTTTTCATTCCGCACACAAAAAAGCCCCGGCCCGAGGGCCGGGGAACGGAGGTTCCGTCGGGAGGGAAAGCGAAGCCGGCCGTGAGGCGGCTCAGCCGCCCTTCTGGGTCACGGGATTGCTGGCGGTGGTGGTGGTGTCGCCGATGGAGGCGTTGGTCATGCCCGGACATGCGAGCGCCGGGCCGGCGAGGATGCTCAGGGCGCACGCGACGAAAGCGATCCGCTTCATCTTCCTCTCCTGCCTGTCATGAGTCAGTTCCGCCATTAAGATGCACATCGAAGCGCCGCGAAACCCCTGACGCGCCCGTTGCGATCACGATCGCGCGTTCTGGCGGCTCAGCCGGCCCGGCGACGACCTACCCCTGTACGCTTGCCTCCCGCGAGGGTCTCGTTTGCTGCGGATGCGTTCCCTTCGGGTGCCCTCGAAGCACCGCTCGCTCCCCTCGCATTTGCGCGCGAGACGGGCGGACCGAGCGTCACCGGCAGTTCCGCCGCCATGGCCGCGCCGAAGGCATAAAGCGCATCGAGAGCCGGCCGCAGCCCCTCACCCCGCTGGGTCAGGCGGTAGATGCGGCCGCCGGCCCGGCCCTCGTCCGCCACCTTGGACACGAGCCCCAATTGCTCGAGATCCTTCAGCCGCTCGGTCAGCACCTTGTCGGCGATACCGGGAATGCGGGCGCGCAGTTCGTTGTAGCGCAGCGGGCTTTCCTTCAGCCAGGCGAGGATGACCGTCTTCCACTTCCCGCCGACAAACTCGACCGCCAGTTCCACCGGACACGTGTAGGACTTGCGCAAACGTTTCATGTCTGCACCTGCAAGATCACGCACCATCTGGTGCGTTGAACCGGTTTTGTTCCGCATTGAAACTTCCCCTGAAAGTCTAGCTCAAGACATCGAAGGGGAAAATCATGCGGATCGCGATCATTGGAGCCGGTAATGTCGGGGGTGCGCTCGGGAAAGGCTGGGCCCGCGCCGGCCATGCCATCGTCTATGGGGTCCCCGACCCCGCGGCACCGAAGCATCTGGCTGCGGCGAAGGCCGCCGGCGCGACGGTGATGGATGTCGGCGCGGCGGTGGTGGGAGCGGATGCCATCGTCCTTGCCGTGCCGTGGGATGCGGTGCCGAGCGCGTTGATGGCTGCGGGCGACCTGTCGGGGCGGCTGCTGATCGATGCCACAAACCCGCTGACGATGGGTCCGGAGGGCCTGACCCTCGCCCTCGGCTTCTCCACCTCGGGCGCCGAGGAGGTGGCGCGCCGCGCGCCCGGCGCAGCGGTGTTCAAGGCGATGAATCAGGTTGGCTTTTCGGTCATGGCAGCGGCCACCGGATATCCAACCCGCCCGGTGATGTTCGTCGCCGGCGACAATGCGGCCCTGAAGCCGCAGGTGCTGGCCCTCGTTGCCGATCTCGGCTTCGACGCAGTGGATGCCGGGGCGCTCAAGCTGGCGCGGCTGCTCGAACCCTATGCGATGCTGTGGATCGATCAGGCCGTCAATCGCGGCGCGCCGCTGGACAGCGCCTTCGCCTTCATGCGGCGGCAGGGGGAGGCGGCGGTGGAATATGTGCGCTATGTGCTGACCGCCCACAGCGTCGAGGATTTCATCGCGGCCTATACCGAGGCCGGACGTCACCTGGCGGCCGCGCCCGAATGCCTCGGCTACGAGATCACGCAATGCGAGGATGAGGCGGCAAGCTTCATTCTGCGCATCCGCTGGGCTTCGGTGGCCGCGCATATGGAGGGCTTCCGGCGCGGGCCGCATTTCCCGCCCTTCCTCGCTGCCATTCGTGATTTCATCCCCGAGATCGCGGAGATGCGGCACTACCGCCAGACCGGCCTTGCCTGGAGCCGGTAGGGCCGGCCCCGCCGTCAGCGCCTCAGCGCGCGGGGCCGTCCGGCTGGGCGAGGATGAGCGCCCAATAGACCTTGTACTTGGAATTGGGCGCATTGGCCGTGGCGATGCCCATGCGGGTCACGCCCGGCTCCAGCATGTTCTTGTTGTGCGAGGGCGAATCCCGCCAGCCGGAAAACGCCTCGGCCAAGGTGTGGTAGCCGGCGCCCACATTCTCCACCGCGCGCTTCGCGTCGTAGCCGGAGGCCTTGATGCGGGTGATGAAATTGCGCCCGCCCACCTCGTGGGAGAGGTTGTCGGCCTTGGCCATGGCGTTGGCCTGGTCCTGGGCGAGGCGGCTCAGCGTGTCGTCGATGGTCACCGCCGGCAAGCCGCGCGCGGTGCGGTAGTCGGAGAGGAGCGAGGCCGCGGCGGCGGCGTCCACCGGCTTACCGGTCTTGGCAAGGTTGATGTAGAAGGCCGGCTGGGTGTCGATCTGCTCGGTGGTGGCGCAGCCGGCGATGGCGGCGAGAAGCGCAAGGCCGGCACCGGCGAGGAGGGAGCGGCGGAGGATCTGGTCGCGCATGTCTCGGCTTCCGGCTGGCCTTTATCGGGCGGGCTTTCGGGGGCGGCCCCCGGCGGTCCCCCTGTCTTGTGCGCCGGGAGGGTTGAGGAAGCGTTAGCGCCCGCTCCCCTCCCGGCCCCGGCTCATTGCAGCGGGTCGGGCGGCGCAGGCGGCGGGGGCACCATGTCGCGCGGGGCGCGGGCGAGCGCGGCCCAGGGCTGCGCCACCATGCCCACCTTCGCCTTGCGGAAACGCGAGAGCACCTGGAAGTGCAGGTCGCTCTTCACGGTCAGCGCATAGTCCACGTTGGCCACCACGCAGCGCAGCTCGAAGACGATGCCGGCGTCGGCGAACTTCATCAGGAACACGCGCGGCGGTGGCGACTGCAGCACCTGCGGATGGTCGCAGGCGCAGGAGACGAGGATGTCGCGCACCTCCTCCGGGTCACTGTCATAGGAGACGGTGACGGCGACGATGATGCGGCCGGTGGTGTTTGAGTGCGTCCAGTTCTTCACCATGCCGGTGATGAGGTCGGCATTGGGGACGATCACCGTGGCGCGCTCGAAGGTCTCGATCTCCGTGGAGCGCACC
>JAYSCE010000037.1:5353-15140 GCA_041915035.1 Xanthobacter sp. | reverse complement strand
AGTTCATCACCTCGACGATCCCGCTCTCGGGCAGCGCGCGCACGTGCTCGCGCACACGCTCCAGATAGGGATCCTCCACGGGCAAGGCGGGGACGGGCGCAGCTGGGGACATCATGGATTGCTCGCGGGCACGAAAGCGGGGTGGCGGCGCGGAGGGACATGGGCGGGTGCGCCGGCGCGACTTATAGAGCCTGGGCGCGCCCGTGCGCCATCAAATGAAGTGGCGAACCGATCAGCCACGGTGATGAATCGCATGCGCCGCAAGGTCATTGCACAAATGCAATGGCCTCTTGCGAAGCGGAACCGTTGCCGGCGCGGACGCGCGGTCCTACGTCCTTTGCATCACCCGCGCACCTCCCTGCGCTCGCCGGTTCAAATTGGATGCCCCCCATGTCGCAGACCGTCACCCCGGCCATCGATGCCGCCGCCATCGACCGCCTGTTCCTCGCCGCCCGCTCCCAGAATGGCTGGACCGATGCCCCGGTCAGCGAGGCGGAAGTCCGCGCGCTCTATGATCTGGTGAAGTACGGCCCGACCTCCGCCAACACCCAGCCCGCGCGCTACGTGTTTCTCACCACCCCGGAAGCCAAGGAGCGCCTGCGCCCCGCCCTGCCGGAGAGCAACCACAAGATTCTCGCCGCGCCGGTGGTGGCCATCATCGGCTATGCCCTCGACTTCCACGACAAGATCCCCGAGCTGTTTCCGCACTACCCGCAGTTCCGCGACCTGTTCATCAACAACCCGGGGATGATCGAGCCCCACGCGTTCCGCAATTCCTCGCTGCAGGGCGCCTATCTCATGCTCGCCGCCCGCGCGCTCGGCCTCGATGTCGGCCCCATCTCCGGCTTCGACGCCGCCAAGGTGGACGCAGAATTCTTCCCCGGTGGCACCACCAAGACCAATTTCATCGCCGCCATCGGCCATGGCGACGCCTCCAAGGTGATGCCCCGCCTGCCGCGCCTCGCCTTCGAGGACGCCGCGCAGATCCTCTGATCGCAGCTCCAGAACGAAAAAAGGGCGCCCCGCGGGGCGCCCTTTGCGTTTGGGCCAGAGGCCTCAGTTGAGGCCGATGGTGGTGAGGTCCTGGAACCAGTGCTGGGCCTGCACGAAGCTCTTCACCTTCGGCGAGAGCGCGTGCGGGTTCACGTCGTGCACCACCCACACCAGAACGGCGTCATCCACCACCTGCTGATGGACCTGGGCGAGCAATTCGTCCTGTTTCTTGGTGTCGAAGGTGTGCTTCGCCTCGTCGATGAGCGCATCCACCTTGGGGTTGGAGTAATAGCCCCAGTTCACGCCCACCGGCGCCACTTGCCGCGAATCGAAGAAGCGGATGAGGGCGTAGAGCGGGTCGGAGGTGACATAGGCGATATTGTTCGAGGTAATGCCCTCGTTCATCGGATCCTTCGCCCCCTTGCGCCAGGCGGTGTAGAGCGCTTCCAGCTCCACCACCTTGAACTCCACGTCGATGCCGATCTCCTTGAAGCTCGCCTGCAGGAACTCGTTCATGGGCAGGGAGAGCATCTGCCCGGTGCCGCCGGCGGCAATGATGAAGGTGGTCTTGAGCGGCTTCTCCTTGGAGTAGCCCGCCTCCTGCACCAGCTTCTTCGCGGCCTCAGGATCATACTTCAGGTCGAAGGTGGGCTTGCCGAACCACGGGCTCGTCTTGTCCACCTGCCCCTTGGCCGGCTGGGCGAGGCCGTTCATCAGCTCCACCACGCCGTCGCGGTCCACCGCGAGGTTCAGCGCCTTGCGCAGGCGGATGTCCGTCCAGGGCGAACCGGGCAGCATGGAGAGGTGATAGTTCCACACGTGCGGCGTGACGTTGGTCACAAGCTTCATGCCGGCGGCCTTCAACTGAGGCACGGCATCGGGCGCGGGGGTCTCGATGAGGTCCACCTGCCCGGCGAGGAGCGCATTGGTGCGGGTCAGCGCCTCCGGCATGGGGATGAGGATCATCCGGTCGGTCTTGGGCAGGCGGGACTTGTCCCAGTAATCGGGGTTCTTCACCAGCTCCAGCCGCTCGCGCGGCACCAGCTTGTCCTGCTTGAAGGGGCCGGTGCCGGAGGGGTTCTGGGCGAACTTATCCCAGTCCTTGCCGAGCTTCTCGTACTGGGCCGGGCTCGACACCAGGAACCAGAGCATCTGGTAGGGGAAGAAGCTATCCACGTCCTTGGTGGTGATCTCCACCGTCATGTCGTCCACCTTGCGCCAGGAGGCGATGGACGGCAGGCGGGTCTTCACCTGGGCGGACTGGCGCTTGTCGAACTGCGGCGCCTTCTCGTCCAGAACCTTGTCGAGGTTCCAGACCACGGCGTCGGCATTGAAGTCCGACCCATCGTGGAACTTCACGCCCTTGCGCAGGGTGAACAGCCACTTCTTGGGATCGGCCGGGTCCACCTTCCATTCGGTGGCGAGGCCCGGCACCAGCTTGCCGGGCCGGTCGGCCACGTTCATCTCCCAGGCGACCAACGGGTCGTACAGGGTGTAGCCGGTGAATTGATAGGCACCTGCCCCCCGATCAGGCTGACCGGTGGTCTGCGGAATGTCCGCCATGGAGATGCCATAGCGGACCACGCTCTCCGCGCCGGCCGGTGCCGCTCCGGCAAGACCGAGGAAAAGCGCGGCGGCGAGAGTGGTTCGAAGCGCGCGGAAACGCAGCATCTATCGTCCTTCCGTGAGTAAGCCCCACGGAAGGAAGGCAAAAGATATGCCGTATGCTTCGCTTTTGCGAAACGGGCGTTAGCGGCCGCGCCGGGGCGGACGGCCGGAGGGCTTGCCCGAAGACTTGCCGGAGGACTTGCCCCAGTTGAACACGCGGTGCGGGAACACCTCGCCGTTCTCGCCGTCGCCGATGGCGATGAGTGCGCCCTGGCAGGACACCGCCACGTGGCCCTCGACGATGGGCGCGTCGCGGCCGCGCAGGATGATGCTCTGTCCGCAGCGCAGGCGATGGGCATCCTGTGGGGTCACATTGAGCTGGGGAATCTCCTCCAGCGCCACGGCCACCGGATCGAGGGCGTCCATCAGCGCCTCCTCGCTCGCCTCGGCGCGGTCGCGCAGTTCGTCGAGGGGCACGAGGCGCTCCTCCAGGAACGGCCCGACGCAGGCGCGGCGCAGCTGGCAGATGTGGCCGCGCGAGCCGAGCATGCGGCCGAGGTCGCGGGCGATGGCGCGCACATACGTGCCCTTGCCGCACTCGGCCTCCAGCACGGCATGGTCGGCGTCCGGACGCTCCATCAGCTCGATGCGGAAGATGGTGACGGGGCGCGCCTCCAGCTTCACCTCCTCGCCCTCGCGGGCGAGGTCATAGGCGCGTTCGCCGCCGATCTTCAGCGCCGAATAGGCCGGCGGCACCTGCATGATCTCGCCCCGGAACGTGGGCAAAGCTGCGAGAATTTCGTCGTCCGAGGGGCGCAGGTCCGAGGTCTCGACCGCCTTGCCTTCGGAATCGTCCGTGTCAGTCTCGGTGCCGAAACGCACCGTGAAACGGTAGGTCTTGCGGCCGTCCATCACGTAGGGAACGGTCTTGGTGGCCTCGCCGAAGGCGATGGGCAGGCAGCCGGAGGCCAGTGGGTCGAGGGTGCCGGCATGGCCCGCCTTCTTCGCCCCGAAGATGCGCTTTACCACCGCCACCGCCTGGGTGGAGGTCATGCCCGTGGGCTTGTCCAGCAGCACCCAGCCGTCGAGGTCGCGCTTGGGTGCGCGGGGGCGGTTGTCCTGCTCGCGGCTGGCACGGGGCTGCTCGCTGGCGCGGGGCGCTTCGGCCGCTTCAGGAGCGACGGCGGTCTCGACAACGGATTCAACGATGGGCTCGGCGGCGGCTTCAGCCGCAGCTTCGGCAATGGCTCGGACGGTCATTCGGCGTCAGTCTCTTTGTCGGTCGAAATCTTGTCGGTCGCGTCCTCGGTGCCGCTCTCCAGGGCATCGAGGTCGCGCTGCACCTGGGGCGAGCGCAAAAGCGCGTCCATGCGCGCGCCTTCGTCGAAGGACGTATCCTTGCGAAAGCGCAGCTCGGGGACGCTCTTCAACTCCACCCGCCGCGCCAGCTCGCCGCGAATGCGGCGGGCATTGTCGGCCAGCGCCTTGATGACGGGGGCGATGTCCTTGCCGCCGAGGGGCATGACGTAGCAGGTGGCGATCTTGAGGTCCGGCGACATGCGCACCTCGGGCACCGTGATGATGTGCCCGGCGAGCACCGGATCGATATGGTCGCCGCGGGACAGCACGTCGGCCAGAGCATGGCGGACAAGCTCGCCCACGCGCAGCATGCGCTGGGAGGGGCCGCCTCCCGTGCGGGTGTCGGGTTTCATTTTTCTTCTGCTTCGTTCGGCGCCGGCAAAGCCGTGGCGCCTTCTCCTCGATTGTGGAGCGGACGGGTTTGGACCGTGCCGTTCCGGTTAATCGTCGACGCCTCCGCCCCTCTCCCCGTCAAGGGAGGAGGTTCGGAGGCGGAAACGTCGAGCCTTGCGCTCGTCTTCAGGTCACAGCGAGCGCTGGATCACCTCGACGCGGAAGCACTCGATCACGTCGCCAGCACGCATGTCCTGGTAGTTCTCGAACGACATGCCGCAGTCCTGGCCCGCGTGGACGGTGTTCACCGCATCCTTGAAGCGGTTGAGCGTCGCCAGCTTGCCTTCGTGGATCACCACGTTGTCGCGGATGAGGCGCACGTGCTGGCCCCTTTCGACGACGCCGTCGGTGACCTGGCAGCCCGCCACCTTGCCCACCTTGGAGACCAGGAAGATCTCCTTGATGAGGGCGTTGCCCAGCATGGTCTCGCGATTGATGGGCGCGAGCAGGCCGCTCATGGCCTTCTTCACGTCATCCACGAGGTCGTAGATGATGTTGTAGTAGCGGATCTCGATGCCCGCCCGCTCGGCCGCGTCGCGCGCTTCCTTGTTGGCGCGCACGTTGAAGGCGATGATCGCGGCGCCGGAGGTCTCCGCCAGCGTCACGTCGCTCTCGTTGATGCCGCCCGCGCCGGAATGGATGATGCGGGCCTGCACCTCGTCGTTGCCGACCTTTTCCAGCGCGCCGATGATGGCTTCCACCGAGCCCGACACGTCGCCCTTGATGATGAGGGGGAATTCCTTCCGCCCCGAAGCCTTCACCTGGCTCATCATCTGCTCCAGCGAGCCGCGGATGGTGGCGGAACGGGCCGCCGCCTTCTCGCGCTTCTGGCGCTGGCGGTAATCGGTGATCTCGCGGGCGCGGGCCTCGTTCTCCACCACGGCGAGGCGGTCTCCCGCCTCCGGCGTGCCGTTGAAGCCCAGGACTTCCACGGGGAAGGAGGGGCCGGCCGCGTCCACATTGGCACCGGTGTCGGAGATGAGGGCGCGCACGCGTCCCCACTCGGCGCCGGCCACCACGATGTCACCCACGTGCAGGGTGCCGCGCTGGACGAGGACGGTGGCCACGGGACCCCGGCCGCGATCGAGCTTGGCTTCCACCACGGTGCCTTCGGCGTCGCGGTTGGGATTGGCGCGCAGGTCGAGCAGTTCGGACTGGAGGGCGATGGCCTCGAGCAGCTTGTCGAGGTTCAGGTGCTCCTTGGCGGAGACCTCCACCTCGAGCGTCTCGCCGCCCATGCTCTCCACCTGCACTTCATACTGAAGCAGTTCGGATCGCACGCGCTCGGGCTTGGCGCCGGGCTTGTCGATCTTGTTGATGGCCACGATCAGCGGCACGCGCGCGGCGCGGGCGTGATTGATGGCTTCCACCGTCTGGGGCATCACGCCGTCGTCGGCCGCCACCACCAGCACCACGATGTCCGTCACCTTGGCGCCGCGGGCGCGCATGGCGGTGAAGGCGGCGTGGCCGGGGGTGTCGATGAAGGTGATCTTCGAGCCCGAAGGCGCGGTCACCTGATAGGCGCCGATGTGCTGGGTGATGCCGCCCGCCTCGCCGGAGACGACGTTCGCCTTGCGGATGGCGTCAAGCAGCGAGGTCTTGCCGTGGTCGACGTGGCCCATGATGGTCACGACGGCCGGGCGGGGCTCCAGCGTCTCGGGGGCGTCCGGGGTATCGAACAGGCCTTCCTCGACGTCGCTCTCCGACACGCGGCGGACGGTGTGGCCGAGATCCTCGGCGATGAGCTCGGCGGTATCGGCGTCGATCACGTCGGTGATCTTCACCATCTGCCCCTGCTTCATCAGCATGCGGATCACGTCCACGGCCCGCTCCGACATGCGGTTGGCGAGTTCCTGGATGGTGATGGTCTCGGGCAGGATCACCTCGCGGGCGATCTTTTCCTTGCTCTCCTGCTGCCGGTGCCCGGTCATGCGCTGGGTGCGGCGGCGGAAGGAGGCGACCGAACGCTGGCGCTCCTCCTCGCCCGACTGAGCGGTAACGAGCGTCAGTCGGCCGCGCTGCTTCTCCTGGCCGGCGGGCGCACGAGGCACCTTGACCGGGGCAGCCGGACGCGCGCCCGGTCCACGGCGGACGGCACCGCCACGGCGCTCTTCATCCTCGGCAGCGCCTGCGGCCGGGGCGGTGGTGCCCGCGGGACGGGGAGTGAGCGGACGGGCACTGGCGGCACCGGTTCCGGCACCGGCGGGACGGGCGCTCGCGCCCTGCTCCTCGCCGCCGAAACGCTTGCGCGCTTCCTGCTCGGCCTTGCGCTTCTTGTCTTCTTCCTGGGCGCGGCGGGCCTCGTCCTCGCGCTTGCGGGCCTCGGCGGCCTCACGCTCGGCGCGCTCGGCACGCTCGCGCTCGGCGCGGCGACGGGCTTCCTCCTCGGCGGCGCGGCGCTCCTCGGCCATGCGCTGCTCTTCGACCGCGCGGACGCGGGCGTCGGCCAGCGCGCTGGCGCGGGCGTTACGCTCTTCCTCGGTCAGGGTGCGCAGCACCACGCCGGAACCGCCGGGACGCTGCTGGCCGGGACGCGACGGGGCGCCACCGCCACCGGGGCGGCGGTCACGATCCGCACCCGGACCGCCGGACCGCGGCGGCTGGCCGGGACGCGACGGTGCGCCAGGGCGCGACGAGGACTGGCCCGCGGAACCGGGACGGGACGTCTGGCCCGAAGCGGAGCGCGGTCCATCGGAGGGACGCGCGCCGGACGGCGCGGACGGACGGGCCGCGGCAGGCGCAGGCGCAGAGGGAGCTGCCGGCTTCGGAGCCGCAGGCGCCGCCGCCGGAGCGGCAGCAGTCGGAGCCGCCTCGGGCTTGGCAGGAGCAGGCGCGGCAGCGACCGGCTCGGCAGGCGCCGGAGCAGCAGGCGCCGGAACAGCGGGCTCCGGAGCGGGCGGTGCAGACGGGGCCTTCGCCTCCACCGGAGCGGCGGGCGCAGGCGCGGCCGGAGCCGGCGCAACGGGAGCAGCAGCAGGCGCGGCAACAGGTGCCGCCGGCGGCGCAGCCGGAGCCTTGGCTTCGACCGGAGCGGCGGGAGCCGGAGCGGACGGCGCGGGAGCCGCCGGTGCGGGACGGACAGGCGCAGCCGGAGCCACAGGCGCCTTCGCCTGCGCAGGCGGGGCGGCCGGAGCCGGCGCCGCAGGCGCGCTCCCGTGTCCTGCCTCACCTGGGGCGATGACGCGGCGCTTCACCTTCTCGACCACGACCGCCTTCGAGCGGCCATGGCTGAAGCTCTGGCGCACCGTTCCCTGCTCCACCGGGCGCTTCAGCGTGAGCGTCTTGCCGGGGGCGGGATGCAGCGTCTTGTCGCCTGGGGTCTTGGTGTCGTTCATTCCGTATCCGTTCCTTGCATCCGGCCGGGGTCATGCGGGAGATCAGCACCATGGCTCAAATCATTGCCATGGCTGGGGTTTGGACCCTGCCCGAGCGTCTCGCCGAGGGACGTACCCGTCCGCCAGCGCGAGAGCCTGTGGCAGCGCTCCAGAAACCCTTTGGCCGTCGGATGCGCGAGCAGCGCCGCATGTACCACATTTGACCGCCCCAACGCCAAGTCCAAATCGATGCCGGGAAAGCAATCGACCACTGTGACCGCTCGGAAACCGGCGGCCTCGACCTGACGCAGGAGGGCATTGAGCTTGCGCACCCCGTCCGGGCGCGCGTCACTGGCGTTGAGGACGACCAGCACATCGCCGGTGCCCAGGGCCGCCTCGACCTTGGTGTGGCCCGTCACGACCCGTCCCGCCTTGTTGGCGAGGGAGAGGGCGGCGAGCGCGTCTTTGTAGATAAGCCGATCCACCAGATCGGCGAGATCGGGCCCGGCCTTGCCGCGACCCTTGAAGGCGCGGCCGAAGGCCTTCTTCTTCAGGGCCGTCTCGAAATCGGCGCGCGTGGCCCCCACCCAGGCACCACGGCCGGGGAGCTTACGCGAAAGATCCGGGATGATGGCGCCGTCCGGCGCCACCACGAAGCGCAGCATGTCGGCCACCGGCAGCACCCGCCGCGTGGCGAGGCACAGGCGCGACAAAGGCGCCCGCGCCGCAGACAAGCTGCGCGGCCCCCCGTCCGTCTCGTCCTCGTCCAGTATAGCGTGCACCAGTGGTCATCTCCTTGGGCTCAGGCGTCTTCGGCCGGGGCGTCTTCGCCCTCGGCTTCAGGCTCGGCCTCGATCCAGCCCGCGGCGACGCGGGCCTGCATGATGAGAGCCTCGGCGTCCTCGCGGGAGAACTCGAAGCCGTCCAGCGCGCCGGCATGGCGGATGGTCTCGCCGTCCTTGCGCTCGCTCCAGCCGATGAGATCGTCGGTGGCGCAGCCGGCGAGATCCTCGACAGTCTTGATGTCGTTCTCGCCGAAGGCGACCAGCATCTTGGAGGTGACGCCGGGCACGTCCTTCACCTCGTCCTCGACGCCCAGTTCCTTGCGGCGGGCATCGAGCGCCTCCTCCACCTCGGCGAGGTGCTTGAGGGCGCGGGACTGCAGCTCGGTGGCGGTGTCCTCGTCGAAGCCTTCGATGGAGGCGAGTTCGGAGATCGGCACGTAGGCGATCTCCTCCACCGAGGTGAAGCCCTCGGAGGTGAGCAGCTGGCCCATCATCTCGTCGAGATCGAGGGCCTCGGAGAACATCTTGGTGCGCTCGGCGAATTCCTTCTGCCGCCGCTCGCTCTCCTCCTGCTCGGTCATGATGTCGATGTCCCAGCCGGTGAGCTGGGTGGCGAGGCGCACGTTCTGGCCGCGGCGGCCGATGGCCAGCGAGAGCTGGGCGTCGGGCACCACCACCTCGATGCGCTCGCGATCCTCGTCGAGCACCACCTTCACCACCTCGGCGGGGGCAAGGGCGTTGACGATGAAGGTGGCGATGTCCGGGTTCCAGGGGATGATGTCGATCTTCTCGCCCTGCAGCTCGTTCACCACCGCCTGGACGCGCGAGCCGCGCATGCCGACGCAAGCGCCGACCGGATCCACCGACTGGTCGCGGGAGATGACGGCGATCTTGGCGCGGGAGCCGGGATCGCGGGCGACCGCCTTGATCTCGACGATGCCGTCGTAGATTTCCGGCACTTCCTGCGCGAACAGCTTCGCCATGAACTGGGGATGCGTGCGGGAGAGGAAGATCTGCGGGCCGCGCGGCTCACGGCGCACGTCGTAGATGTAGGCGCGGATGCGGTCGCCGGTCTTCACCGTCTCGCGCGGCAGCAGTTCGTCGCGGCGCAGGATGCCTTCACCACGGCCGAGGTCCACCACCACGTTGCCGTACTCGACGCGCTTCACGAGACCGTTCAGCACGTCGCCGATGCGGTCCTTGTATTCGTCATACTGCCGGTCGGGGGGGGGGGGGCGCCCCGGCCGCCCCCTCAAACCCGTGGCCCACAGGGGGGCGCGGGGGGCGGCAGACAACCCCCCCACCCCGGCGGCGCGGCAGTCCCACGCGCGGGCC
>JAYSCE010000037.1:0-5343 GCA_041915035.1 Xanthobacter sp. | reverse complement strand
CTCGCACGTTCTGCACGATTCCCTGCTTCGCGCTCTGCGCGGCGATGCGGCCGAAATCGAAGGGCGGCAGGGTGTCGGCGATGGTGTCGCCCACCTGCGCCGCGGGATTGTGGCGGCGGGCGCCGTCCAGCGTGATCTCGGTGGCGGTGTTCTCCACCTCGTCCACCACCAGCAGGTGGCGCGCAAGGCGCAGCTCGCCGGTCTTGGAGTTGATGTCGGCGTGGATGTCCGTCTCCTGGCCGTAGCGCGAGCGCGCGGCCTTGGCGATGGCATCTTCCATGGCGGCGTTGACGATGCTGCGGTCGATGGACTTCTCCCGCGCGACCGCATCGGCGATCTGCAGGAGCTCCAGCCGGTTTGCGCTGACGGCGACCATCAGTGCTTCTCCTTCACGCTGCTGGCGTTGGCCGAGGAGGCGGCCGTCTCGAGGCCCGCCTTCTTCTTGGCGTTGGACTTCTTTCCATCGGGCTTCTTGCCCGCGACCTTGGATTTCTTCGCCTTCTTGCCGGCAACCTTGCCGGTGGCGGCCTTGTTGGCAACCGGACCGCGCGCCGGCTTGGCGGGCGCCCCCTCGTCATCACCGTCCAGATCGCCCGGCTCGAACGTGTCGTCGGCCTCGAGAGGATCGACGGTGTCGAGGAAGTCCTCGGCGTCCTCGTCCACTTCCTGGCCGGCGGCCTTTGCGGCGCGCAGCGCCTCGCGGATCAGGGCGTCGGTGAGCACGAGGCGAGCATCGTGGATGTCGCGGAGCGGCAGGCGGACGGTGGGCTCCTCGTCGGCGCGCGCGTCGGTGCGGCGGACCAAGGCATCCCCGTCCTCGGCACCGGTGAGGATGCCGCGGAAGCGCTTGCGGCTGTCCACCGGCACGCTCATCTCCACCTTCACCTCGTGGCCTGCCCAGCGCACGAAATCCGACAGCCGCACCAGCGGCCGGTCGATACCGGGCGAGGACATTTCGAGGCGATAGGCGCTGGCGATGGGGTCTTCCACATCGAGCACCGGCGAGAGGGCGCGGGAGGCAGCCTCGCAATCGTCGATGGACATGGTGCCGTCGGGACGCTCGGCCATGATCTGCACGGTGCCGCCGTCGCGGTTCGTCACCTTCACGCGCACCAGGCGATAGCCAAGGCCGCCGAGCACGCCGGCAGCGATGGCGGCGACGCGGGCCGCCACGCCGGTCTCGGTGATGAGGCGCGGCTCGTTGGGATCATCCAGCACGGCGTTGATCTCGGTCATGTCACTCCGGGTGCGGATCGCTTCGCACCGGCTTGTCCGCCGCGCGTCGTCCGCTGGTTCATTTTTTGCCGGACGCGGCGGCTCGGCACCGACGCCCTAAATTCATATGGCCGTCAGGCCCGCCCGGCACCCCGAAGGGCGCATCCTGGTGTCGCGGGACACCGGATAAGCAGAAAAGGAGCGGGTCCCGACCGGGGCCCACTCTCATCACCTTCGACTGCGATGGCGCTGAGGCATCCCCATGGGGGACGGCGCTAATATAGACGGAAATGCCGGACACGCAAGCCCGGCGTCCAAGTTAGCGCTTTGCCGGCAACGACCTGCGATTCGCGCATGGCACATCCGCCCCACCCGAGCCGGGCCGCCGCAATTGCGCCGCACGCGGGGTGTTCAAGCCGGCCAACCGCGCTCCGCCTCGACCCGTCGATGGCGACGCCCGGCGCTGAAGAGCCCGCCATCACCATATCTCGATGGCCCGTCCGCGTCAGGCCTGCCGCGCCCGATCCGCCAAAGCTGCCGGATCAACCAGACATTCGAACCGCCGTCCCGAGCGAGGATCAAGTCCTTGCGTTTCTCGCCGGGCCGCGCGACCGCCGGGACGGAGCGATCCGTCCCGGCGGTTTACGCTCTCAGGCCAGCCCGTCCAGCTCCTGATCGGTCAGCGCCCCCGGCACGATGGTGACGGGAATGGGAAACCGCGCCGCATGGCCGGCAGCAAGCGAGGCGACCAGCGGCCCCGGCCCCTCCTTTCCGGTCCCGGCGGCAAGCACCAGAATGGCGATATCGCGATCCTCGTGGATAACCGCGCCGATGGCCTCCGCCAAAGCGCCCTCGCGGATCACGGTTTCCGGGGTGACACCGGCCACCTGCCGCGCCCGCGCGACATACTTCGCGAGCCGCGCCTCCATCTCCTCATGGGCTTCGGCCCGCATCAGGTCGGCGACGCCGAGCCATTGCTGGCTGACGCCTTCCAGTTCCAGAACGCCCAGCATCACCACCCCGCCCTCGGTACCGGCGGCGCGACGGGCCGCATAATAGACGGCGCGGTCGCATTCCGGGGTATCGTCCACCACCACCAGAAACTTGCGACGATGCCCGGGTTCGCGGCTCTGGCGCGGGGGGATGGTCCGCGTGGGGATCATGACGGCTCTCCCGGATCGGATCTCTGGGGCGGGGCGGCGCATGGTGGCACGGCGACGGGCGCACGGGGGAGAGGATTTTGCCGCCCTCCCCACCCGGTTCGCATCGGGCGCCGCATGGGCTAGAGGGAGACATCAGAGGCAATCGCGACGCCGCCCGGCGTCCGAAGGGGAAAGGACCAAGGCGTGTCGGAACTCAAGCTCGAACAGGCCCAGACCATCGTCACGACGGCCCTCGCCCATGCACGGGCGGGCAGCATGAACCCGCTCGCCGTCTGCGTGCTCGACGCGCGCGGCGCGCTCAAGGCGGCCGGCGCCGAGGACGGCACCAGCCTCAACCGCATGGACATCGCCCTCGGCAAGGCCAAGGGCGCGCTGGCGCTGGGCATGGGCTCGCGCTCGCTTTTCAAGCGGGCGAAGGACCAGCCCTTCTTCATCGCCGCCGCCACCTCCGCCATCGGAGGCTCGCTGATCCCGGTGCCGGGCGGCGTGCTGATCCGCTCCGGCGACGGCAAGGTGATCGGCGTGGTCGGCATCTCCGGCGATACCTCCGACAATGACGAGGCCTGCGCCATCGCCGGCATCACCGCCGCCGGTCACGCGCCCGACCAGGGCGCCGACTGAGCGACACGGCCCGGCCAGGCGCGAGCCGAACGCGCGCCCGGCCGGGCGCCTGAGGGCGGCAAAACATTCCGCTGGCCGGGCGCGGAAATTTGGCTATAGTCCGCCGCGCGGACGGTGCCCCTCGGGGCGCCGCGTTTCCTGTTGGCAGCTTAATATGCTGACGGCACTCCGGAAACGGCAACGGATGGTCGCTGGACCGATCCCGCGTTTCGCACAGCTTCGACCGTGCTGGACGACATCCCGGCCCGGCCGAACGGAGATCGAGAGCCCGCTGTTACCTCTCCGAGGGACCCGGCGCCAGGGCTTCCGCCTCCTTCCCACTCTCTGTTGAAAGGATTGACCGATGTCGATCACGGCGGAGCGCAAGCAGGCGCTCATCAAGGACTTTGGTGCCAAGGACGGCGACACGGGTTCGCCCGAGGTGCAGGTGGCGATCCTCACCGAGCGCATCACCAACCTCACCGAGCACTTCAAGTCCCACAACAAGGACAACCACTCGCGTCGCGGGCTCCTGAAGCTCGTCTCGCAGCGGCGCAGCCTCCTCGACTATCTGAAGAAGAAGGACGAGGGCCGCTACAAGTCCCTCATCGGCCGTCTGGGCATCCGCCGCTGACGCCGGTTTCCGGCGCCGGCCGAGGAACGGTTGGCGCCGCGCGCCCCCGCCACGGGGGGTGCATTTGCGCAGCGGGCATGGGGCCTGCTGCGGGTCCGTGAATGGAAGAAGCCATGGCAGGATCGCCGGACGCAACCGTCGGAGCCCCCGTATGAGGGATCGGCTTCGCGCGGCGCGTCCGGCCGTCTTGCTCATGGCTTTTTTCGTTCGCGCCTGAACTGAAAGAGCAAGACATGTTCGACATCCACCGCGAAGAGCTGGACTGGGGCGGAACCACCCTCACCCTCGAAACGGGCAAGATGGCCCGTCAGGCCGACGGCTCCGTGCTGGCCACCTACGGCGACACCAAGGTCCTCGCCACCGTCGTCTCGGCCAAGGAGCCGAAGCCGGGCCAGGACTTCTTCCCGCTGACCGTGAACTACCAGGAAAAGACCTACGCGGCCGGCCGCATTCCCGGCGGCTATTTCAAGCGCGAGGGTCGTCCGTCCGAGAAGGAGACGCTGGTCTCCCGCCTCATCGACCGCCCGATCCGCCCCCTCTTCCCCGAGGGCTACAAGTGCGACACCCAGGTGGTCGTCACCGTTCTGGCGCATGACCTCGAGAACGATCCGGATATCGTCTCGCTGGTCGCCGCCTCCGCCGCGCTGACCCTCTCCGGCATCCCCTTCATGGGCCCGGTGGGCGCCGCCCGCGTCGGCTTCATCGACAATGAGTACGTGCTCAACCCGACCGTGGACGAGGTGAAGGAAAGCTCCCTCGATCTCGTGGTCGCCGGCACGGGCGACGCGGTGCTGATGGTGGAATCGGAAGCCAAGGAGCTGCCCGAAGAGATCATGCTCGGCGCCGTGATGTTCGGCCACCGCCACTTCCAGCCGGTGATCGAGGCCATCATCCGCCTCGCCGAGAAGGCCGCCAAGGAGCCCCGCACCTTCGCGCCGCTCGACGTCTCGGAGATCGAGGCCAAGGTGAAGGAGATCGCCGAACACGATCTGCGCGCCGCCTACAAGATCAAGCAGAAGCAGGACCGCTACGCCGCCGTCGGCGCTGCCAAGTCCAAGGTGAAGAAGTATTACGAGGAGCTCGCCATCGGCGGCACGGCCGTGCCGAACCCGCAGGTGGTCTCCGAGGTGTTCAAGGCGCTCGAAGCCAAGATCGTGCGCTGGAACATCCTCGACGACGGCATCCGCATCGACGGCCGCGACGTGCGCACCGTGCGCCCGATCGTCTCCGAGGTCGGCATCCTGCCGCGCGCCCACGGCTCTGCCCTGTTCACCCGCGGCGAGACGCAGGCCCTCGTGGTCGCCACCCTCGGCACCGGCGAGGACGAGCAGTTCATCGACAGCCTGGAAGGCACCTACAAGGAGCACTTCCTGCTGCACTACAACTTCCCGCCCTTCTCCGTGGGCGAGACCGGCCGCATGGGCTCGCCCGGCCGCCGCGAGATCGGCCACGGCAAGCTCGCCTGGCGCGCCATCCACCCCATGCTGCCGGCCAAGCACGAGTTCCCCTACACCCTGCGCGTGGTGTCGGAGATCCTCGAGTCCAACGGCTCGTCCTCCATGGCCACCGTCTGCGGCACCTCGCTGGCGCTGATGGATGCGGGCGTGCCGCTGCGCCGCCCGGTGGCGGGCATCGCCATGGGCCTCATCCTTGAGGACCAGAAGTTCGCGGTGCTCTCCGACATCCTCGGCGACGAGGATCACCTCGGCGACATGGACTTCAAGGTGGCCG